>JBKEAN010000287.1:0-1850 GCA_047972415.1 Mangrovibacterium sp. | reverse complement strand
GCGGGCATATGAGCTTGCCCGTTGCCCGAAAACTGACCTAATTAATTAGAAATGGAGCTACCTTATTATGGATGCAACAGCCTGCTATTTCGGTAGGCTTAAAACCGGAAGACGACATAATTTTACATCAACTGCTCGTAGAACTGAGGACTGGAAAAACGGAAACTTATAAGGATAATAAATGGATTGAGTTCAAGGTGATTGAACACGGAAAGGGCCGCTTGTTGTTGGGGGCTTATCAGGCTTCGTCGCTGGTGCCGCTGGGTGTTGTCGAAGATTTTTATGCCTGTAATGAGCAAGGGCGCCTGAAGGGCAAACTGGCTTGGAACCACCGGGTGGCTGGGGAGAAAGATATTTATTTCATCTCAAACCAAAGCGGAGCGAAGCTTTTAGCCGAGATGAGTTTTCGGGTTGAAGGGAAAGTACCGGTTTTGTATGATGCGGTTTTGAACCGTCGGGTTCCCTGTAAAAATTGGGAATCGACAGGCGGTAGCACCACGCTAAGCTATACTTTTGATGAAAATGAATCACTATTTGTCCTATTCGATCAAGCGAATCCCGATGAGCGGGTTGGCCAGCCAAATTGCCTTCAGTTTGAAACGAAAAAAGTGATGGATGGATCTTGGACAGTCAACTTCGACCCCGAATTGGGCGGCCCCGCTGAAGCTCAGGCCTGGAGCGAGTTAAACGACTGGAGCCGGAATACGCTGGACGCCATTCGCTACTATTCAGGTAAAGCCACTTATAAAACCAGCTTTGACTGGCAGGAAGAAGCTGTGGAACAAAACGATTGGATCGATTTGGGCGATTTTGCTTCGATTGCAGAGGTGAAATTGAATGATCAGTCGCTGGGTGTATTGTGGACAAAACCATACCGGCTTCCGTTGGGCAATGCACTAAAAAAAGGAAGGAACGAGCTGGAAATTAACATTGTAAATACCTGGAATAACCGATTGATTGGCGATCATGCTTTGCCGGAAGAACAGCGCATTGCTTGGACTACTGCCCCTTATCGCTTGGATGACAGACCATTGTTGCCGGCGGGCTTGTTCGGGCCGGTCAAGATGCTAAAGCAAAAGGAGGATTAGAGAGCTGGAATTTAGAGGATTAGAGGGTGAAGCCTGAAAAGCTTCATGAATTCAGCCCGGGGCAAGGCGCCGGGGAACGAAAAGCAGAATACTATCGTCCGCGAGGGAAATTAGTCACGCGAGCAATGGTTTCAGCCGGACGAAACAGCAAATAGAGAAGATTAGAGGATTAGGATTTTGAATATACGGATGACGGGAGCAGAGCAGAATCCAGAATTAGGAGAGTAGTTCGGAGAACCCAGTGGATTTGCGTCTTTGCGTTCAAACTGAATACAAATTACAAACTAAAAATAAACGAGATGAAATTTTTGATGAAACAAAGCCTGCTGGCAATAGCACTTGTTGTGGCTGTGTTGCAGGCGCAGGCAATCGTAAAAATGCCGGCATTATTTGCCGACAATGGTATGTTGCAACGACAAACGAATGTGGCTATCTGGGGCTGGGCCGATGCCAAAGCTAAGGTAACCCTTGTTCCGTCGTGGAACGGCAAAAGCTACGAAGCCAAAGCCGACCGCGATGGCAAATGGCGGTTGACCGTGGAAACACCCGAAGCTGGCGGTCCCTACGAGATCCGCATTAGCGACGGAACCGAGCTGGTTCTGAAGAATATTCTAATTGGCGAAGTGTGGCTTTGTTCAGGGCAGTCGAATATGGAGATGCCGATGAAAGGCTTTTCCGGTCAGCCGGTTGTTGGCTCTAATATCGACATTCTGAAATCGGACAATCACAATATTCGCCTGATTACCGTTCCCCACAGCTCGC
>JBKEAN010000286.1:0-8285 GCA_047972415.1 Mangrovibacterium sp. | reverse complement strand
AATCGTTCTTTACTTTTTGCGCCCGACCGGGCTAGTTGCTGTCATAAAACTTGCGGGACAATTTGGGCACCGTTGCCAATTTTTCGCTGTCTGACAGTTTGCAAAACTGTTTCGCTGCCTGATTGTGTTTCCGGTTTTTAAGAAAGACATGGCGCTGTCTGAAAGCCTGGCTTGATTTTTCGCCACTTGCAAGGAAATAAAATTGGCAGGAAACATCCGGAGAAGGCAAGTTTTACGCCAGCGGTGCCGGATTGAAACCATAGCTCCCGCCCCTATTCTGCAAACATGTCTGGTACTTGCTTCCCTTTTCGCGTTTTTGCCATACAAAAGGAAAGCAAAAAGTTTTTACGGATTGAGGTTTCATCCGGAAATTATGATAATTTTATACGGTTCGCAGCTGAACATGAATAAAAAATCCGGCTGCTAACACTGTTCAAATTGCATTGCGGCGTGTGGTGGTTCCAGTTGCCTCGCTCCTTTCTCTGACCGTCGTTCGTCCGTTGGACGAAGACGCTCTTCGAAATCCGCAACGCAACTTGCACCAAACGTTATAGCCAATATTAAAATGACCAAATGCTGAATTTTGATAAAATATTAGTACCGTATAAAAACATTCAAAAAATCATCGATTCATATAAGGGGTTGAGTGATATTGCGAATGCTGCACAAGCTGCATATCAAAATTTCCAGCTTCCACTTGAGGAAATAAGAAAATCATTTGAGATAATTGACAGACAGAATAAAATCATTGGCAGTTTAGCTATTCCCAAATATTTTGAAAATTTCCAGGACATTGGAAAACGAATAAGTGAAAATCTGAAAAAGACTCCAGAATCACTATTGCTTTTATCAAAATATGGTTGGTACTTAGACTTTGACAGTGAAATGTATTTACCAAATCAATTGAGGAATTTAATTATTGATGGAAAAGTTGACGATGTAGATAAAATCTTGATGGAATATTACACTGAGAATTTAGACAGAATTTTAAAAAACTTAAGTGACAGCTATCCTGAGAGAAAAGAAATATTTAATCAAATAATTGCGGCTCATAAAGAGCAAAAATACTTTTTGACAATTCCCAGCATTTTGACACAAGTTGATGGAATTTGCTTTGACATTACAACAAAAAAATATTTCATAACAGAAAAGAAGGAGAAGAAATTTAAGCATTTACCGGAAGTTGCTACAGAATTTGCGAATATTTCAGGTTCAATTGCAGAAGCATTCTCAATGCCAATTCTTAACCAAACAGCAATAAATTCTCACGAATCAAAAATTGAGAATTTTCCTGTGAAATTGAATCGACATTTAATAATGCATGGTATTGGCAAAGAATTTGGAACTGAAAAAAACAGTTTAAAATGCTTGTCTTTATTGGTTTACTTATCCGACATGTTGACGTTAATAAATGAAAAAAATACTGGCTATAACAAATTGTAAATTGCATTGCGGGTACAGTGGAAAAACAAAGCAAAAGCAAACCAAAACAGAGCAGTGCAGATAGAACGTAACAAGTTTAAAATGAGTAGATTTTCTTCTTTTTGTATTTTGTGGATGAACAGATTTCGGCAGAATATTGCAGCTTTTCAGTTACCAAAGCGTTAACCGGTAGTTACCAAATTCCGGATTGGTAACTTGGGGCAGGTTACAGAAATGCAAACCGGAACCGTATTCGCTGATTCACATTGTTTTGCATAACAAAGAGCGCTTATATAACGGGTAATTTTACTCCAAAAAATAAGCGTATGAAAATTGAAAAATTCAAGGTATTGCTCTACCTCAAAAAGGGCAGCCCCGACAAAGGGGGCAAAGCAGCCATTATGGGGCGCATCACCGTCAACAATTCAATGGCGCAGTTCAGTTGTAAGCTATCCTGCAACCCCAGGCTGTGGAACCCACGGGAAAGCCGCATGAACGGCAAAAGCCACGAAGCAGTATTGGTCAATGCAAAACTGGAGAAGCTCCTGCTTGCAATCCATTCGGCATACGATACACTTGCAGAGCGCAAACAGTTTTTTGATGCCACCGATGTAAAAAACATGTTCCAGGGAAATATGGGTACGCAAATGACTTTGCTCCAACTCATGGACTGCTTTAATGAAGGCTTTCGCAAGCGCATCGGGGTTGACCGCTCTCAAAAAACGATTGCCCATTACCTTTACACCCGCCAAACAGTGGCAGAATTCATCAAAAAAGAATTCAATGTAACCGACCTTGCCTTTGGGCAACTTTCCGAGCAGTTTATCCGCGGTTATCAGGATTTTATTGTCCTGGATAAGAAACTGGGCAACGAAACCCTCCGCCATTACCTGTGTATCCTGAAAAAGATTTGCAAAATCGCGTTCAAGGAAGGGCATTCGGACAAACATTACTTTGCCCATTTCAGTATCCCAAAGCAAATACTAAGTACGCCCAAATCGCTCAGCAAGGAAAGTTTTGAAAAAATCAGGGACCTCGCTATCCCTGACACCCAACGTTCCCATGCGCTGACACGTGACCTGTTCCTGTTTGCCTGTTATACAGGAACGGCCTATACGGATACTGTTTCTGTTTCCAAACAAAACCTGCAAGCTGACGACAACAATGACCTGTGGCTTAAATATTACCGCCAAAAGAACGGAAGGCTTAGCCGTGTAAAACTATTGCCCGAAGCCATTGAGCTAATAGAAAAGTACAAGGACGAAACAAGGGAAACGCTTTTCCCTCCAATCACCTACACGTCACTGCGCCAAAACCTGCAAGGGCTGCGGGTGCTTACCGGTATGAAAGGCGGGCTTACCTACCATATGGGCAGGCACTCGTTCGCCTCGCTCATTACACTCGAAGCCGGCGTGCCCATTGAAACCATCAGCCGGATGCTTGGGCACAAGGACATCAAAACGACTCAAATTTATGCCCGTGTTACCCAAAAAAAACTCTTTGAAGACATGGACAGCTTTATTATAGCTACACAGGATTTAAAACTGAAACTTTAAGCTAAACCTTAAAAACGGACCGTTATGCGCAGTACATTTTCAATATTCTTTTACATCAACCGCAGCAAAATAAAAGCGGACGGGACAACTGTAGTGATGTGCCGTATCAGTATCGACGGTAAAAACAGTACGGTAACCACCGGCATTTATTGCCGTACCGAAGACTGGGACTGTAAAAAACAGGAAATCGGCGTTGCCCGGGAAAACAACCGGCTAAAGGGGTTCCTCCAGCGTGTGGAACATACGTATGAGGACATTATCAAAGAACAGGGCGTTATCAGTGCCGTTTTGCTCAAAAATACCGTCACAAAACCGAATATCGTAGCGGTAAACCTGTTACAGGCCGGGGAAGTGGAGCGGGAACGGCTGAGGGTACGTTCCAAACTTATCAATTCTATATCCTCTTACCACCAATCAAAAATTACACACAAAAACCTTAGCGATTTTGTTTTGTCAATGGGAATGGGTGATATTTTATTTACCGATATTACCGAACGGTTTGGTAACTCGTTCAAAGACTTTCTTAAACAGGACCTGAGGTACCAGTCAAGCCACGTAAATCATTGTTTGCGTTGGCTGAACCGGCTTATCTATATTGCTGTTGACCAGGGGATATTAAGGGCAAACCCCATGGAAGGTGTTAAATATGAACCGAAAGCCCCGCCCCAACTCAGGCATATTGGCCGGAACGAGCTCCAATGGTTGATGGAAAACCCCATGCCTGACCAGCGCAAGGAATTGCTACGAAGGGCATTTATCTTTTCGGTATTTACCGGGCTATCATATGTTGATATTCGTAACCTGTACCCACACCATATCGGGAAAACAGCCGAAGGACGGGTATTTATCCGTATAAACCGGGCAAAAACCAACGTAGAAGCTTTTATACCCCTGCACCCCGCAGCTTTGCAAATACTTGCACTTTACAATAAAAGTGATGACAGCCAACCCGTTTTTCCTTTGCCAAAACGCGATATGATTTGGCCCGAGGTACATCAAATCGGCTTTATCATGGGACGGACGAAAAATCTCAGTTACCATTGTGCAAGGCACTCATTTGCCACATTGATGCTTTCGGCGGGCATCCCTATTGAAAGTATCAGCAAAATGATGGGACATACCAATATTTCAACCACACAGGTTTATGCCAAAGTAACTGATGATAAAATCTCGGAAGATATGGACAACCTGATAGCGCGAAGAAAATTAATTGGGAAAGCGGAAATTGCCGGAAATGAGCACTGACCAGCAATTCTGGTCAACCTTCCTGAGATGGAAAAATGGCGGGCTGTAATAATTATAGCCTGCCATTTTTCTTATAACATTCTAACGGGTACAAATTGATAGAAACATCTTCCACAAGAAAAAAAGAGAACAGGAACCAATATACTCTATTTTTTAAATCGCTCCCGATACCCGTCTTGCAGCATTTTTTCAACATCGGAAGACCGGTAAAGTATTTTCCCGCCCAGTTTTATGTACGCAATCCGTCCTTCATTACGGTAGTCTTGTAAACTCCGTCGGCTGATTTTCAATTTTTTCGACAATTCTTCGTCGGTGTAAAAGCTCTCCCCGTTTAATTCAGGTTTTCGGGAAGCGAACATATCTCCCATAAGCCGGGAAATACGTTCCAATGTTTGAAAGAATGATTTTACCCTTTCATCATTTTCCGGTGTAATTAGCTGGTTGCCCATCATCCTGATTTTAAAAAATTCACAATCTGGCTTTTTGCACAGCCATTCCCCGGTTACAGGCAGGCTGTTGGCGTTTGTCCTCTATTACCGCCAGAACCTTTTCCACGTCTTCCGTTTTATAATAGGTTTTATGGCTGATACGCGAAAAAGCAAGCGTGCCATTATCACGAAGTGTTTGCAAGGTTCGTGGCGAGATAGTCAGCAACAGGCAAACATCCTGGTTGTCCAGCCATTCACCCATATCGCGGGCACTGTGTTGCCGGTAAAGTTGCTCCATTTTTGTGGCAAAGGTTTCAAACTTCGTGAGCATCCGTTCAAATGTTTCTGCATCTATCGTTTCGATTTCCATTGCTGCTGTTCTTTTTGATTCTTCTTTCTTCACCCAAAATAAAACAAAACAACAGGTACTCTTACTGATTTAAAGTAAGTTGGCAGCATTTGTCACCAGTTTGGAAGTTTATTGACCACTTAACGGAGTGACACATTTTCATGCTGTCAGTTATTTCATGGTCAAATGTTAAGCCACCAATGGCATACAGGTTCGTTTTTCCTGCGCTTCTCCCTTTATAATTTCTTCCCTTTTGCAACAGTATGCCGAAAGCGGTGAGGAGCTGGCCGTATTCCAGGTGCGAAAGTATTTCCGTGTTCTTAACGCCGACGCAAATTCAAGCCTGACGGTTTTGCGAAAAATCTTCCTCTTCCTTTTCTGACGAGCGTATTTCCCGCAAAAAATTTGACATCGGCTAAACACTACTTTCCCATGCCCCTGAAACACGGTCACTCCTCACCGGCTCCGATACGGCATAAAAAAAAAGTCAGAAATTATGAGAAGCACAGAAAAAAATAGGAAACAACGGCCTACCTACCTTCCAATCAACATAAAATGGGTCGTGAAAATCGTTTTGGTGGTTTTGGGTTTCTGCGTTTGGGGAACAAGGTTTATCTGGGTATTGTTGGGTCTGTACCTCGGTTGGGTAGTCATCAAACAGCTAGCTTCCTGCTTTGTCTCCCTTCTCGTTCTTGTAATCATTCTGGCTTTGCTGGTTTCATTAATCTTTTAATAGGAAAAACAATGGCAAAGTATTATTCACTATTCGGAAAAACGACCACCGATACCGAAGTACAGGTGGTGAAAGAAAATCAGCTTGTTATCGGGTATGGCTATGGGATGAGCGAATCCCGGTATGTGGTTTACAAGGTGGAACACTTCAATAACCGGGGTTTTATGTACCATTTAATCAACACCGACACCAAAGCCATAGACTGTACCGACATCATAAACCCCATGTCCAAAAAATTCGGCATTGGCAGGTACTACGATGATGTAACACCGGAATTTATGGATGGTTTTGAGGTGGCCATTCTCTTACAGGAAGCGCAGGCGAAAGCCAACGCAGAGGAGGACGAAGCCGAAAAAGAGCGAATAAGGATTAGCGAAGTAAAACAGGTTGGCCGCAAACGCTTTGCCGGGATATTCCCCGAGCCTGCACAGGCCGTTATTGTGGCAAGGTTGAAGCAGGACGAAAGCGACAGCATGACCGACTACTTTGCAAGCAGCACACAGCGCACCGTTATTTTAGGGTTTTCCACCCACAAAAGGGACATCTTTTCGGAAATGCGCAAACATGCCTCCAATTTCGAAGAAACAGCTTACCTCTCGCAGTCCAATCCGGATTACGAACATCGGGAAAAATACAGCATGGGGGCAGGCTATTATTTGGGCGAAAGCAACTACCACGGGTGGATAATTGAAAAGGTACCCGTGTATGACCGCAACCGCACGATTGAGGAATTTGCCTGCACCGCAGGGGATGAAAACAACATTCACCTTGGGAAGCCGGACGGGACACCCCCTGCTACTACTAAAACCAACGACAAAGCCAATTGTACAATGGTGGAATATTCAGCCAAAGCGGTTGCTGTTTTCGGAAATACCAAGCCAATCAAAGACGAACTCAAAGCGATGGGCGGACGGTTTAACAACCGATTGACTTTTAAAGGCGAAAAAATCGCAGGCTGGATATTTCCGAAGTCGAAAGAACAGCACTTAGCCTGTTATTTCGGATTAGACTAACCATAAACCCACAACATGATGAAAACATTTAAAAGAACAAGTTTGCCAGACCAAATCTGCTACAACAATAAAGTATATCAAATGGATGCTGAGTTAAGTGTCCTTTATTCGATAGGCAAGGCAACTAAAATACCTCAAGATGCTATTAAACTCGAAGTGTTAAGCAGGAACCTAAAAAGAAAGTCCAACCTATATGGAAAACCTTATGAACCAACAATTTTCATTTTCACCAACTGCAAAAGTGGGGTAAGCTGCCCATACCTACGGGAATGATACTATAAACGCAGAAAATCAAGAATTATGAAAGCATCAATCCATTTCAAAAACACCATTAAGGCCTATTTAGACCAACGGGCTGAAAACGATGTATTGTTCTCGCTGCAATATTCCAAGCCCGAAAAAAACATAGACAATTGCGTGACTTACATTCTCCAGACAGTCCAAAAATCGGGTTGCAACGGTTTTGCCGATGACGAAATCTACTCGATGGCAGTACACTATTACGATGAAGACAACATCGATATTGGAAACCCTGTCAACTGCCAAGTGATGGTCAACCATGTTGTTGAGCTTACTGAAGAAGAAAAACAGCAAGCACACAAAGAAGCCCGGCAAAGGGTTCAAAACGAGGCTTATGCCAAACTGTCGCAACCCGCAAAAAGGGCGAAGCAGCCCGAAACAGCCAATCAACAATCACTCTTTAATTTTTAAGAAATGAAGCCTCAGAGTAAATTTCAAAAACAGGTTTTGACATTAAGCAACAAACTGCCAGCCATTACCGAAGCCCAATACAATTGGGGCTACCGCAACTGTATCGAGCATATTGGGCGAAGGGCTAAAAACGGGCTTATAAACTGTCTCGAATGTGGGCATTCGTGGACGGACAAAACAGCCCCGGAACATTGCTTCTGTCCGCAATGCCAAGCCAAACTGATTATAAAGGACACTAAGCAGCGTGTTTTCAACGATTACCAGTACCTCTGCGTAATTACCTCTTATGAGGGATTTCAGGTATTGCGCTTTCTGTACATTGATTATCGGGCAAAGGTGGGCGAAAAAGCACAGTACTTCCATTCGGAGGTAGTGCAGCGTTGGATAGCCCCTGACGGTAAATTTGCAACATTGGCACGTTTGAGGCCAATGGGCTTTTTCGTCCATACGTGGAGTTTTCACAGTCCGCTCGAACTTCGCCCCGAAAAACCCTTGTACAACATTACACCAACCTGTGTTTATTCCCGACAAAGCCTAATCCCCGAAATTAATCGCAGTGGTTATTCCAAACAGTTTTTCGGGTTGACACCCTTTGATTTCTTCCAGTACCTGTTGTCAGAAAGCAAAGCCGAAACTTTATTGAAAACAGGTCAAACCGGGCTTTTCAAATTCTTTGCACTCAACAACTACCAAAACATCAACGATTATTGGGCTTCAATCCGCATCTGCATCCGCAACAACTATGAAATAGTCGATGCTTCCATGTGGTGCGATTACATGGATTTGCTCCGGTTTTTCGGTAAAGACCTGTACAACGCCAACTATGTT
>JBKEAN010000285.1:0-20106 GCA_047972415.1 Mangrovibacterium sp. | reverse complement strand
TTTTCAGACTTTTTTAAAAGCTACTTTGGTGGTTCGGGTGGCCGCCAGGGCGGGGGCAACCGCAGGCCGCGTACCGGCAGCAATTTGTATGCTGATATGGAGATTACGCTGGATGAAGCTTTTTCAGGTTCAACCCGTATTCTCGATGTTGATGGCGAAAAGCTAAGGGTGAAAACCAAGCCTGGCGCATATTCGGGGCTGGAGCTCCGAATTAAAGGGAAAGGAAACCCGGGTGAAAACGGCGGGGAACGGGGCGATATTTATGTTCGTATAAGTGTATTGCCCGATCCGAATTATACCATTGATGGCAGCAACCTGATTTGCACAGCCGATGTGGACTTGTACACCGCCGTACTGGGCGGAAAAATAGAGGTGAACACCCTTGCGGGGAAATTGGCTGTACCGGTTTCGGGAGGCTCGCAAAACGGCAGCAAACTCCGGCTACGCGGCAAAGGGATGCCCGTGTACGGGAAACCCGGCGAAGCGGGCGATTTGTATGTGCAATTGAACGTTGTTGTGCCTAAAAACCTGACGGCAGAGGAACGGGAGTATTTTGAAAAGTTACGGGCATTGAGTCGTTAATTCATCAAACATTGAAAGAAATGATAACAAAATATTATACCTATAAAACGCTCGACCAAAAAACAGAACAGTTGTTTGGGCACATCATCCGCTTGAAACACAGAACGAACCTTCACCACTCCATGAACCAACTTCTGCAAACCCGGGGTTTTAGTATGGACGAAGCGGTAAAACGGGTGATTACAATTTTCAGAATGACTGGAATTCCAGAAGAAAAACATATCAGCAGAGTGTACCGTGATTGCCCCAGTGGAATACTAAAAAGTTGGTGCCTTTCGGATTTAGCTTGTATGCTCATTATTATGGGTGCGGGTGGTGACCACGATGGAGTAAGTGAAATACAGGAACAACTTTTCGATGAATTTGGCTTGTCGCAAATGGCTTGGTTCAGCACCGGCAAGTGACCAGGGACTGAACAGGTTCGAATAAGAAGGTAGGTTTGAAAACGAAAAGACCCCAACGGTTGAAAACAGCCTTGGGGTCTTTTTATTTCATTATCAAGTGGATATTAGTACTCCATTTCCAAATCAGTGTTGTGAACTTCGTTCCAGGGTAAACCGTGGATGTTCAATTCGGCCATGAACGGATCCGGATTGAATTCTTCAACATTGAATACTCCAGGTTTTTTCCAGATACCTTTCAGGTACATCATCGCGCCAATCATAGCCGGTACGCCGGTGGTGTAGCTCACACCTTGTGTGCCGGTTTCCTGGTAGGCTACTTCGTGGCTGCAATTATTATAAACGTAGTAGGTTTTTTCTTTACCGTCTTTCAACCCTTTAATCCGGCAACCGATCGAAGTCCAACCTTTGTAGTTTTCGCCCAAATCGCCCGGGTTCGGCAGCACTGCTTTCAGAAACTGAATTGGAACAATTTCTTTGCCTTCGTATAGAATCGGTTCAATACCGGCCATGCCAATATTTTGGATTACACGCAGGTGAGTCAGGTATTCCTGTCCGAACGTCATCCAGAAACGAGCTTGTTTCAGGGTTGGGAAGTTTTTTACCAGCGATTCCAGTTCTTCATGGAAAATCAGGTACGATTCTTTCGGACCAATTTCCGGATAGTTCACAGGCTTGTGTATTTCGTGTGGCTCGGTTTCAATCCACTTGCCATCTTTCCAGTATTTCCCTTTTTGGGTTACCTCGCGGATGTTGATTTCGGGGTTGAAGTTGGTTGCGAAAGCCTTCCCGTGGTCACCCGCGTTGCAGTCAACAATGTCCAGGTAGTTGATTTCGTCGAAATGATGTTTTGCAGCGTATGCCGTATAGACACTGGTGACACCCGGGTCGAAACCGCAACCCAGAATAGCTGTAATACCGGCTTCTTTGAAGCGGTTTTGGTAAGCCCATTGCCATTTGTACTCAAATTTGGCTTCGTCTTTGGGTTCGTAATTCGCCGTATCCAGGTAGCTGGTTTCGGTTTCCAAACAGGCATCCATAATGGGGAGGTCCTGGTAGGGAAGGGCCACGTTCACCACTAAATCCGGCTTAAAGGTACGGATTAGTTCCACCAGTTGAGGCACATTTTCGGCATCAACCTGAGCGGTTTGAATACGGTTACCACCAATTTTGTTCGCAATTTCGTCACATTTTGCTTTGGTACGACTTGCCAACATAATTTCGGAAAAAACTTCCGGAAGCGCAGCCATTTTGTAGGCAACAACCGTACCCACACCACCTGCACCGATGATTAATACTTTTCCCATTTAATCGTTTAAATAATAAAGTTTAAAACTGTTTTCTTCATTTAAAATGAAGCTGAAAATCCGGTTTTTCCGGTTTCATTGCAAAATACTGAAACCGATTGGCTTTTCAAGGGCAAAGGAACTATTTTTTTGAATGCTGCAAAATACTTTTTTTCAGAATTACATAGCCGCTGTGATTTTGTAATTGACTGCAAGTTGGGGGTTCAAATGCAGATGGCGGTTTTGGGGTGGATAAGTGGCGGGCAATTATTTTCTTTTGTCGTTTGGCCGCGATTAATTTGAATGACAACAAATGACAATCTCTCTACTGTTCCTTGTGCCAAAGCGGAACAGCCTGCCGTTCGTTCATGCGCAGTCGCCATTCTTTGGGATAGTAGTTATTGAAGCGGTTTCCGAGGTTCTTCAAAAAGCCCAGAGGCAGCCCGCCAAAACAGGCCAGCTCCCAATTGCTTCCAGCATGGGGAAGTTGAAAATTGTCGCGTCCCAAGAAGCGGAGCGCGTCTTCGTGGCTCAATTCCACGCGGTCGAATGAGTCAGCAACTAATTCTGTACTCATTGCCAATTCGTGCTCCGGAAGCAGATCATTCTTTTTTAAGGTGGCAAAGTGGACTCCCGCTTTTACTACATTCAGTTTTTCGAATAGCATCAAAATTTCGTTTTCCCAGTTTGCCGGAATAAATTTCAGCTGATCTTGGTGTTGGAAAAAGAGTTTATTGGCAGGGTTGATAACCCAGTGGGTGGTGCTTTTGGGCGGGTTTTGCAGGCGGGTTGCAAATTTTTTGGGAAAGCGAATTGGGACTGTCGCTTCCGTTTTTTTCAATATCGAAATAAAAAAGCCTTCGCCCTGAACTTTGTGGGGCAAAAACCGGTAACCGTAAATCCCTTCTGTTTCCAGTTCGTCAACCTGCCACTCGCTTTGAAGCGGTAGGCGAATGCTTTCGAAGCCGCACTGCTGGCGTAGCCATTGCAGGTTATCTTCGTTTTCGGCAGGGTTAAAGGTGCAGGTGCTGTAAATGAGGTATCCGCCACTCTTCAGACAAGGCCAGCTGTCGGCCAAAATGCGGCGCTGGCGTACGGCGCAAAGCCGGGCATTTTCGGTATTCCACTCGTTGGCGGCTTCGGGGTTGCGACGGAACAGTCCCTCGCCCGAGCAGGGAGCATCAATTACCAACACATCAAAAAGTCCTTCGAGCTCGCCAAACTGTTTCGGGTCGGCGTTGGTAATTACCGCATTCGGGTAGCCCCATTTACTCAGGTTTTCAATGAGAACCTGCACGCGGGCACGAATCACTTCATTCGAAACCAGCAAGTCATTTTTTCCGAGCAAACTGTTCAGGTGGGTCGATTTTCCGCCCGGTGCGGCACACAAATCAAGCACCATTTTCGGCCCTTCAACCTTGACCTGACGAAAAGCCTGTTCCAAAAACATGGAGCTGGCTTCCTGCACGTAATAAGTGCCGACATGCCATAGCGGGTCGAGCGCAAACGTGGGACGCTCGGGCAAAAAATAAGCTTCGTTGCACCACGGAACTTGCTCGCCGTGAGGTTTTGCCGTAAATTTAGCCGGATTTAACCGCACACTGATGCGGGCATTTTGCTCCAATGCAGCAATAAACAATTCGGCTGCGCCGGGAAATTGCTCCCGAATACGCACCATAAAATCGGCAGGCCAGGGTTTTGCTTGAGCTGTCATGCTTCAAAAATAGAACTTTTTGGGCTTTTGCCGGACAGGAAGCGCAAATGTGTACAAAAACGTAGCTGTTTCAGCTTGAAAAACGCTTACTTTGAACCTGCTTTGACGATAGACTACGAGCTTTAGGCTTGGGAACTTTATTAATTTTGAAATCATTTTTTTGGAAAGGATAAGATATGAGTGCAGAATTAGCCAAACAACTGAACGCCGAATTCAACCATGCCGGGCTGGTAGATGTGTTGACGGTTATTGCCGAACGTTTTCCGGGCAAAGCGGTTTTTACCACCAGCTTTGGCGTTGAGGATCAGGTTATAACGGATATGATTTTTAAAAACAATATCGCCATTCGGGTGGTCACTTTGGACACGGGCCGCTTGTTTGAGGAAACGTACAAAGTATATGCCCGCACCATTGAAAAATATGGCAAGCCGATTTACGCATATTATCCGCAACACGAGCCGTTGGAGCAATTTGTTGCCGAAAACGGCCCAAACAGCTTTTATGTATCGGTCGAAAACCGAAAAATGTGTTGCCACATTCGCAAAGTTGAACCGCTGGGGAGGGCACTCGAAGGCATGGAATGTTGGATTACCGGTTTGCGTGCTTCGCAGTCGGCTAACCGCGAGGGACTGGAGTTCTTTAACTGGGACGACGGTTTTAAAGTGGTGAAATATAATCCGCTGCTACACTGGGAGCTGGAAGATTGCCGCAAATATACACTCGACAATCATGTACCTTACAACGTGCTTCACGACCGCGGTTTTGTAAGTATAGGTTGTGCACCGTGTACACGGGCCATTCAACCTGGCGAAGATTTCCGCGCCGGACGCTGGTGGTGGGAAAACAACTCGAAAAAAGAGTGTGGCTTGCACCAGCATTAAGCCGGAAGGCAAAAGTCAAAAAAAATAGTGAATCGCAGTTTTTGGAGTCGGAACTCCGGAAACTGCGATTTTTTTTACGATAAGCTTCAAATTCCAAGTTTTTTGTCTCATGGCTCACGACTTCCCCGAAGGGGAAGAGATGGGATGACATTGATAAAAACGGGAATATTTTTTCGTGTCTGAACGTATCGGTCGAGTACTTTTTTCCTTTGTGTCTTAGTGACTTCGTGTTGAAGTTTCGTCCGCAGTAAGGCGGACTGAACACTGAGACTGATCGCTGTTAACCGATTAGACAACCCGGCGGCCGAACGGAGTTAGCGCCAGGCTCATCAACTTAAAATGTTGTTTGGCAAAAGGAATCCCGATGATGGTAATGGCAAAAAGAATCCCGAAAGCCAGGTGCGACAGGGCAATCCAAATGCCGCCGATAAAAAACCACAGAATATTCATAATGGTCGAAAGACAGCCCGGAGCATAGTTCATATATTCAATTTTTGCACCGAAAGGCCAGAGTGCCAGAAGTGAAAGTTTAATGGCTTGCAAGCCAAAGGGGATGCCGATAATGGTGAGACAGAGTAGAAGTCCACTGAAAAGGTATTCGAGAAAAATGAGAAATCCACCAAAAACGACCCAAATGATATTTCCTAAAGTTGACATGGTTGTGATTTTTATTCGGCCCGAAAAATAGAAAAAAACGGAGCTGCGTAGGGTTTATTTTTCGGCGAAAAACGGTATCGGGCAGGTAAACGGAAGGAAGTTGAACGAAGTTGAAGGCGGTTGAAAATGTTAAAGAGTTGGCGTTCGGCAGATTGAATTGTTGAAAGTGCTTGTTCTCATCATTTCCCAAATTCTCCCCATCGCATTCTATTGCTTCCATCTTAGCGTACGCGCATTTCAATATCCGGACAGGCAATATTCATTTTTTCAACCAGCGGGTCAAGTCGAACATTGTAATGCACCGGGTACACAATTTGTGGTTTCAGGCGTTTTACCACTTTTACAAACATCTCTTCGTCCATGCAAAAGGGCATCATCATGGGTATAAAAGCAATGTCTGGTTTCATAAAAAAGCGCATCTCGTCAATGTATTCGGTATCGCCGGCAATGTAAATGGTTTTGTCGCCGAACAGCAAAAAATAGCCGTTGCCATCGCCTTTGGGGTGGTAGGGCACGTTGTCGGGGCGCAGGTTCACTACATTGTACATGGGTACCGCTCTTATGAAAATATCTTCAAACGTGGTTTGTTGCCCGTTTTCAAGAAACTCGCCAAAGTCCATTTTTTTGATGCAGGCTTTCGACGCAATCACTTTGGTCGTGTATTTCGATAGGGATTGAATGACACTGGTACTCAAGTGGTCGCGGTGGTCGTGGGTAATCAAAATCAGGTCGGCCTTGGGTAACATACTGATGTCGCCAACGTTTGGTATCGGGTCAACGTAAATATTCAGCCGGTTAAATTTGAAATGATAAAAGCAATGTCCGATGACGGTAATTTCCAAATCGCCTTTCGATGTGGAGATTACATCTTTCAAACGGTATTGTGCCTCCGACGTTTGCGGGCTGGATAGCAGTGAAATAAACAAGAAAATCGTCAGTATCGTTTTTAGCGTTTTCATGGCCTGCTAAAATACCAATTTTCTGTTTGGCTCGAAAGGCTGTTGAGATTTAAAAAGGAAGCCAGTAATTTTTCATTTCCGCACTCGTCCGTTTTTTGAACAGAATGACCCGTTAACTGTTCAAAAGGAACAAATCCTAAAATACCAGTGAATGAACCCGCTACGCTTATTTATAATCTCTCTTGTTTTAAGTGTGCTACTTTCCTGCCGCACAGCGCCCGAGGTTTCGGGAACTTTCGAATCGGTTGAGCCGGAGCAAATTACGCCGGGTGGGGTACTGGCCGAAAAGCTGAACGGCTTTATCCCGGCCAATACCGTCGCCGTGCAGCAACAGGCTGTTGTGCTCAATAAAATACTTGCGCTGCAAAAAATTGCATCAACGTTGCCGGGGCAGTCAAAACCCGAATTGACCGACAGTTTACTGAGTGCATGGAAAATGGTGCAAAAACAAATTAACCTGAATTTTGGAGAAGTATCAGCTGTTGACTTGAATAAGTGGATCGAGTTGAATGATTCGTTGCTGAAATACAGCGGTTTGGTTTGTTTTGCCGACGAACTGGAAAAGGTTTTCTACAACACGTCTTCCCCGGATGTTTTGACCGATAAGGCATTTAAATCGGTTTGTTACACCCGTCGTTACGACCGCATCTACCTGAATATTTACGGCAATTCAACCTTCAATTTCGAGCATACTACAGGTGGTTTGGTCCGGCTTATCCAGGATACGGATTACCCATATAGCGGTTCGGTCCGGGTTAAACTCGAAATGCAGGATACCCGTTACCTCGATTTGTATATTCGAATTCCCGGGTGGGCAGCCTATTCGTCGGTAACCGTTCACGGGGTCCGCTATCCGGCCCGTGCAGGCGAGTATACCGAAATAGCCCGAAAATGGAAAAACGGGGATGAGGTTGAAATTGAATTCAGCATGGTACCCGTTGTTTTGCAAAACGGTACCGGTTTGTTTGCTTTTTTGTACGGGCCACTTTTCCTGAGTTATCCGGCCGATAGTTTGCAGGGGCCTAGCCGCCATTTGGAGAGCCCGGAAATAGATTTAACGCTCGCTTCGCCTCCGGGTAAAATAACCACGTTTACCTATTCCGGTATTCCGGATCGCACGGTGGTATTGCAGCCCATTTATGCCGAAACAGATTCGGTGCATTCGGTCCGAATGATTTGGTTACCATAGTCGTTACGTTATTTTCTGAGAATTTTAGTTCAAAGTTGATTTGATGGTCGTTTTTTTCTGTTTTAGTGTAATGTTTTCCCGCACAGATGAATATATTTGTAGCAGAACACAACATAACAGAACAGATAAACCTTGACTATGAAAAAACTATTATGGATTGCTGCCTTTTGGGCCGGAATCAGTCTTCAGGCAACTGCACAGAGTGCTTTCCCGTTTCAAAATCCCGGATTACCAACCGATCAGCGCGTAACCGATTTGGTGTCGAGAATGACACTTGACGAAAAAATTGGCCAGTTAATGGACGAAGCACCGGCCATTGAGCGGCTCGGAGTGCCGCAATATGCCTGGTGGAACGAATGTTTGCACGGCGTTGCCCGGGCTGGCTACGCTACTGTTTTCCCACAGTCGATAAGCATTGCAGCATCGTGGAATGCCGATTTGTTGTTCGATGTAGCAACAGCGATTTCGGACGAAGCACGGGCAAAACACCATGAGTATTTGCGACGCGGCGAACGCGGCATGTACCAGGGCCTCACCTTCTGGTCGCCAAATATCAACATCTTTCGCGATCCGCGTTGGGGCAGGGGGCACGAAACTTATGGCGAAGATCCTTACTTGACCGGGCAACTTGGTTTGCAGTTTGTTCGCGGGCTACAAGGCGACGACGAGAAATACCTGAAACTGGTGGCTACAGCAAAACACTATGCTGTTCACTCGGGCCCGGAGCCTTTGCGGCACGCGTTTGATGCTAACGTGAGTGAGCGGGATTTGCAGGAAACTTATTTGCCGGCTTTCCGCAACCTGGTGGTCAATGGCGGCGTGTATTCGGTTATGGGGGCCTACAACCGTTTTCGCGGCGAGCCGGCTTGTGCCAGCACCGAACTGTTCGATATTTTGCGTAACAAGTGGAAGTTTGACGGTTATGTGGTGTCCGATTGCGGCGCAATTGCAGATTTTTGGCAATACCACAAGGTGGTACCCGATGCGGCTTCGTCGGCAGCATTGGCTGTAAAAGAAGGTTGCGACCTGAACTGTGGCAGCACTTACAAAGCATTAAAAGAAGCTGTAGAACGGGGGCTGATTACCGAAGCAGAAATTGATGTGGCGGTGACGCGTTTGTTTACAGCCCGTTTTAAATTGGGGATGTTCGATCCGGACGAGATGGTGGCTTACTCGCAAATTCCGTATTCGGTCAATGGCAATGCAGCTCATGGCGCTTTGTCCCGCCAGGCAGCACGCGAAAGTATTGTTCTCTTAAAAAATGAAAATAAAACCCTGCCACTATCAAAAAAACTAAAAACTATAGCGGTGATTGGACCGAATGCCAACGACGTACAATCGCTTTGGGGCAACTACAACGGTATTCCTAAAAACCCGGTAACGGTATTGCAGGGAATTCAAAATAAATTGCAACCGGAAACAAACGTGGTATATGCACGCGGTTGCGATTTGGCTGCTGGTATTCCGCCTTACACCCCGGTTCCTTCAATCTATTTGGAAACGGAGGATGGGAAACAGGGTTTGAAGGCCGACTATTTTGCCAACAGCAAATGGGAAGGCGAACCGCTATTCAGTCAAACCGACGATAAAATAGACTTTGTTTGGGACATCGACACACCCGATCCGCGTTTGTTGCCGGGACAGTACAGCATTCGTTGGACTGGTTACGTACGCGCGCCAAAAACCGGCGCTTATTCATTCAGCGACTGGTCTAAACCGTATATGACCGTTCAGGTTGAAGGTGAAAAAGCCGCTGGAGGCGGAAATCAGCACCATGCCCGTATTCGTCCGCAAAAAGTAGAAATGGTTGCAGGTAAACGGTATAAAATTGAAGTGAAATACCAAAATTATTACGGCGATGCAACAGCCAAATTGCTTTGGGCCGAACCCGAAGAGAAGTTGATGGAGAGGGCGGTAGAAACTGCTCGGTCGGCTGATGCTGTTGTGCTGGTTCTGGGTTTGAATGAACGCCTTGAAGGCGAGGAAATGAAAGTAGAAGCAGAAGGCTTTGACGGGGGCGACCGCACGAGCCTTGATCTCCCCTCGGGCCAGCGCGAGTTAATGAGAACCATTGTGGCTACCGGCAAACCGGTTGTGCTTGTACTTATTAATGGTAGTGCGCTTTCCGTTAATTGGGCTGCCGACAATGTTCCGGCCATCCTAACGGCCGGTTACCCGGGGCAGGAAGGCGGAAACGCCATTGCCGACGTGCTGTTTGGCGACTATAACCCGGCCGGCCGGCTCCCTGTGACCTATTATAAATCGGTTGATCAGCTGCCGTCTTTCGAAAATTACGATATGCAGGGCCGTACTTACCGCTATTTTTCGCAGGAGCCACTGTATCCGTTTGGCTATGGGCTGAGCTATTCCAAATTCAGTTATTCCAATTTACAGTTGCCCCAGAAAATAATGATGAACGAACCGGTGCAGGTTTCGGTTGACGTAACGAATACTGGCGATTTCGACGGCGACGAAGTGGTACAACTGTACCTGAAAGACGAAGTGGCCTCCACCCCACGGCCAGTACGTCAACTTGAAGGATTTGAGCGGGTTCACCTGAAAAAAGGGGAAACGAAAACAATTCAGTTCACCCTGGAGCCCCGCCAGCTTTCAATGATTAATAAAAATAACAAACGCGTGGTCGAACCTGGCTGGTTTGTGGTTTCGGTAGGGGGCGAGCAACCCGGTTTTAGCGAACGTACCGATGTACCAACAACCGAAACCGTTGGTGGCCGTTTTTTGGTGAAAGGAAAAGTGACCGAATTTTCTGAATAAACAAACTTATTGAGATAAACAGCAATCCCGGTTAAGGCTAATTAACCGGGATTGTCTATTTTTACGGCACCTAATCAATTTTTTTAATGATGAGACTAAATTTTTTTATTTCACTTTTAGTTGTTTTTGCAGGATGTTGTTTCAGCCAGGCTAAAGCCAATGGGAGCAATAAGCCAACCAATGTTATTTTAATTTACCTCGACGATATGGGTTACGGAGACATGACCCAAACCGGAGCATTGGGATATAATACGCCAAATCTGGATCAGATGTCGGACGAGGGAATGTTTTTTACGCATTATTTGTCGCCCCAAGCCGTTTGTAGTGCCTCGCGGGCGGGAGTATTAACCGGCTGTTACCCCAACCGGATTGGGTTTAGCGGTGCAATCGATCACACAGCCAAACAGGGGATAAGTTCTGAGGAAGAGACGATTGCCCAGGTACTAAAAAAGAAAAATTACCAGACCGCAGCCATTGGAAAATGGCATGTTGGACACCTCAAACCATTCTTGCCGCTTCAGAAAGGCTTTGACGAGTTTTACGGTATTCCGTATTCGCACGACATGTGGCCAAACCATCCGACGTCAAAAAACTATTATCCTCCGTTACCGCTTTACGAAGGAAATGAAGTGGTTCAACTAATGCCCGATATTAACCAGTTTACAACCGACTTCACCAATAAAGCTGTCGATTTTATTGAACGGAACCGGAAAAATCCGTTCTTCCTGTACCTGGCCCACCCGTTGCCCCACGTGCCGCTGGCTGTTTCGGATAAGTTCCGTGGAAAGTCGGAGCAAGGGCTTTACGGCGATGTAATGATGGAAATTGACTGGAGTGTTGGCGAAATAATGAAAAAGCTTGACGAGTTGAAGCTGGACAAAAACACCCTGGTGATTTTTACCTCGGATAACGGGCCATGGATAAATTACGGAAACCATGCAGGTAGTACCGGTGGTTTGCGCGAAGGAAAAGGAACTACGTTCGAAGGTGGACAGCGTGTTGTTTGCCTGATGAGCTGGAAAGGGACTATTCCCCAGGGTGTGGTTTGTAACCGGATGGTTTCGGGTATCGATATTCTGCCAACGGTGGCTGCCATTGCCGAGGCCCCGCTACCTGCCCTTAAAATTGACGGCGTTAATTTGTTGCCGCTTTTGAAAGGGGATAACCAAGCGAACCCGCGTAAAAGCTTCTATTACTATTACCGGAAGAACAGTTTGGAAGCAGTGAGCAACGGGAACTGGAAATTGGTATTCCCCCACAAAGGCCGTACTTATGAGGGCTTCGAGCCGGGCAAAGACGGTATGCCAGGTAAAGCCGAGGAGTTTCAGGAAGAAAGCGGAGGCTTGTACGATTTACGCCGCGATCCGGGAGAACGCTACGATGTGAGTGCCGCTTATCCCGAAGTAGTAGCCGAGCTTGAGCGAATTGCCAACGAAGCCCGCGAAGATTTGGGCGACGATTTGACGGGTGAACCCGGTAAAAACCGGCGTCCGATAGGAATTGTTGAATAGTAGCTGGCTTCTCCGGCGGCCTGCATGGGGAAACGATAGAATAAAGATAGGCTTGCGAACACCGGTTTGCAAGCCTATTCCTTTTTTACCGGACTGGTTTTTCCGAAAGAGCGTTTGAATTATCAGTTTTTCACTATAAACTACGCTAGTGGCGGGAACTTCTTAAGGTTAGTTTCGCGCATCATGGCATAAATGGTTTCGAAGATGCGTTCTACGTTGGGTTTGGTAAAGTATTCGCCATCGATACCATAAGCCGGGCGGTGTTCCTTGGCTGGAAGTGTAACCGGGGCAGTGTCGAGGTAATTAAACGCTTGTTGTTCTTCCACAACTTTTTGCAACATGTAAGCCGATGCGCCACCGGGAACATCTTCGTCAACAAAAATAACTTTGTTGGTCTTTTTTACCGACTCGGTAATGCGGTGGTGCACATCAAAAGGCATTAGGGTTTGCACATCAATCACTTCAACCGAAATATTTTTCAGTTCGTGTAACAATTGGGCGGCTTTTAGCGCGTGGTGTACGTTCCAGGCGTAAGTTACCAGGGTAACGTCGGTACCTTCGCGCAGCACTTCGGGTATGCCCAGTGGTATTTTGTATTCGCCCAGGTTGGTGGGTAATTGTTCTTTTACATTATAACCTTTCAGCGGTTCAATTACCAGAGCGGGGTCGTTGCCTTCGAGCAGGGTATTGTAAAAACCAGCAGCTTGGGTCATGTTGCGCGGAACGCACAGGAAAATGCCGCGTAACGAACCTAAAAGCAACTGCATGGGCGAGCCGGCGTGCCAAATGCCTTGCAGCTGGTGGCCGCGTGTGCGGATAATAAGTGGTGCGGCTTGTTTGCCCATAGTCCGGAACTGCATACTTGCCAAATCGTCGCTCAGGCTTGCCAGGGCGTACATCAGGTAATCGAGGTACTGGATTTCGGCAATGGGGCGGAAACCGCGCAATGCCAAACCAATTCCCTGCCCAACAATGGTTGTTTCGCGGATGCCGGTATCGGAAACGCGGTGCTCGCCATATTTTTCCTGCATCCCTTTCAGGCCTGCGTTTACATCGCCCAGGTAGCCGGTATCTTCGCCAAAAGTGATCAGGTTGGGGTACTTTTCGAACAAAACATCGAAGTTGCGGCTAATAATTTCGCTTCCGTTCACCTCGGGTGCACCTGCTTCAATTTTTACAGGGACTGCACCCACATTTAAGGTTGAATCGGTGCCTTCGCGGTGTAGCTGTCCGTTATAAAATGTTTTGGTGCGGGCATTAAAATTGCCCAGCCAGCTGCGCAGCTCATTCCACTCGTCAGTTAATTCGTCAATGCCGTGCAATTCAAACTTCAGGCGTTTGGCAAAGCTGTACAAGGCACGCCGGGTGGGGAAAAGCTTCTCCTTGATTGTGTTGAACTCTACGGTATGATCGATGGGCTTTTGCGGGTTGTTTTTCAACTTTTCAACAATGGCAGCCAACCCGTTGGTTTCAGTTTCATAGCTTCCGGTAAAGTGTTTCCAGGCCCGGTCGCGGGCTTCGCGTGCCCGTTTTTCGGCGCGTTTTTCAATCCGTTTCAGTTCATCTTCGCTGGCTTTGTCATTTTCGAGTATCCAGCTGCGAAACCGGCCAATGCAATCGAAGTCTTTTTCCCATTGCAGGCGCTCTTTACTTTTGTAGCGCTCGTGCGAGCCCGAGGTAGAGTGCCCTTGTGGCTGGGTAACTTCCTGAACATGGAAAAGTACCGGCACCTGCGACTTGCGACATTGGTTGATACCGTTTTCGAAAGTTGAAACCAGCTCGGGGTAATCCCATCCCCGGCAGGAGTAAATGTTAATGCCGTTTGTATCTTTTTCTTTCTGAAACCCCTTTAAGATTTCCGAAATACTTTCTTTGGTTGTTTGCAGGTTTTTGGGTACGCTAATGCCAAAACCATCGTCGTACACAGCAATGGCCAGTGGTACCTGCAAAACGCCAGCAGCATTTATGGTTTCGAAAAACATCCCCTCGGAGGTGCTGGCGTCGCCAATGGAGCCGAATGCCACTTCGTTTCCGGCTACATTATTATTCAGCGATGCTTTCAGTCCGGGGTGTTCGCGAACCAGCTTTGAGGCTTGCGCCAAACCCAATAAACGCGGCATTTGCCCGGCAGTTGACGAAATATCGGAGGCTGAATTGTATTGCTCCATCAAATCTTTTATTTCGCCCTGCCCGTTAATGTTGCGGGTGCTGAAATGGTTGTTGAAATTGCGGCCACCGGTTGACGGGTTGAAGTTAACATCGGTATCGCCGTAAATCATGGCAAAAAACTCTTCGGGTTGCAACAAGCCCAGGTACAGCATAAAAGTCTGGTCGCGGTAGTAGCCCGAGCGCCAGTCGCCTTTGCGGAAATTGCGGGCATAAGCAATCTGTGTTAACTCTTTGCCATCGCCAAAAATGCCAAAGTGGGCACGGCCGTTGTGAACTTCCCTTCTTCCTAGAACACTTAACTGACGGCTTAAATAAGCCAGGTAATAATCGTCAATAATTTGGTCAAGTAGTTTGCTGTCAGTTGCTTTCACTAATTCTTTTTTCTCCACGTACATTGAGCCATTTTTGATTTATATGCTGTTTGCTTTTTCGGCAAACGGGGCAAAGTTGCCAAAAAATTTATCATTAGAACAGTTTGCGCTTTGTTTTGTTTGCGCACCAATTGTTGCAAAAGCAGGCTCGAACATCGTTCGGAGCGGTTGAGGTGGTATCCGTTTCGGGTAAACAGCACCAAGCAGCGTTTTTTGTACTTGTTTGTGTTTTTTTTCTGAAAACAAGCAGTTTGCAAAACATCGCGGTTCGGTTGTTTCGTTGCTTTTTGCCGTGCATACGCTGCTTGTTGTGCCCGGCTTTTCGTTTCGGCTTAAACAATGCCCTTTGTTTCCTGTTTCATGGAACAATGCAAACAATTGGGAGGACAACAAATGAAAGTGAATGGATTTTTGAAGACCAACACTCATGCAGTTGACGGGGTAAGCGCAAAACCCCGTGCCAGCAACCGGCATCAGGTTGACCTAATCGGTGATAACCACATTGGAACCTCGATAGATACACCGCTTAGGGCCGACGCATTTGTGCGGGGCGACGATGAAAAGATAGCACTGATTGAAGAAAAATTTCGTGATATTATGGACATTCTGGGATTGGACCTGACCGACGATAGTTTGAACGGTACGCCGCACCGGGTGGCTAAAATGTATGTTCGGGAAATATTTAACGGGCTGACCCCGGCAAATAAGCCCAAAATATCGGTGTTCGAGAATAAGTTTAATTACGGCGAAATGTTGGTTGAACGCAACATCAACCTAAACTCGACCTGCGAACACCATTTTTTGCCCATTGTTGGCGTGGCACATGTGGCTTACATTGCCGCAGGGCAGGTGATTGGCTTGTCGAAAATAAACCGCATTGTGGATTATTTTGCCCGCCGCCCACAGGTACAGGAACGGCTGACGGTACAGGTTGCCAGCGAGCTGAAACGGATATTGAAAACCGACGATGTGGCTGTGCTTATTGATGCCAAACACATGTGCGTGTCGTCGCGCGGTATCGGAGACGAGAGCAGCGCTACAGTAACGGCCGAATATAGTGGTGCGTTTAAAGAAACAGCAAAGAAGGAAGAATTTCTACGATATGTTTTATTAGGGAAATAGTTGACCGAAATGGAGATTTAACGAAAACAGCCGGTTCTGAAAGGAGCGGCTGTTTTTCGTTTATTCAAAACAAAGCTCACCGAAAAACTGAGGTAAGTGAAAGTTCGGGACCGGATGTTTTACTTCGGCCCAGGTTATAAAGTGCGGGTTCGAAGTTTTGTCGCCGCATTTGTAAAAATTGGCTCTCCAGCTTGTTCCCGAGAGTGGGGCTTTTACTTCGGCAAATTCTTTTACCAGCGCAATGGGCAAGCGGTAGGCCAGGGTCCAGGTAATGGGATCTGTTATTTCGTCTAAAACCAGTTCGGGCAACGAGTGGGCCACGTCAATCTGCGTTACTTTTTCGGGAGCGTAAATAAACTTTTTGCGCTTTTGTTCCAGGTTATAGTGAAAGAGTACTGTTCCGCCACAATTGGTTTCGAGGTTGAAGTAACGCTCCGGAAACTGCAAATCGGGGGCAAAAAAGAACTCCACGCACGAGTCTTCCCACATGCGGTGGTTTATAGTATTGCTCACGCAACGGACGTAACGGTCGTCAACCCTAAAAATAAGGTAAACAGCTTCGTTGTCGTGGGCTAGTTTTACATCAACCCTGGGCATAAATGCCTGGTGTGTGCCCATGACATGTGTAAGCTGAATTGCCGGAATGTTTTGCCATTCGGCTTTGTCCCAGTCGGCATCAAGCGTTGGGCGTTTTGTAAGGCGGTGTACTTTGTAAGTTGCGGTCGTCATAAATTTAGGTGGTGTATTGGGCTACAATAGCGTTCATCTTGTTTAGTTGCGCTTCAATGCTTTGAAGTAATTTGTATTGTGCACGCGTGCGTACCAGGTTGTGCTGCGGCGATTTAATGCGGTAATAGTTGTCGCCGTCAATGTAATCCATCAAAAAGCGGAGCACTTGTTCAAAGGTAATGTAGCGGGCCGAGAAGGCGAGGTACTCCAGTTCCGTTTTGTAGAGGAAATGCCTGGCCGATTCGAGGTAACCCTTGGCAAATGCTTCGAAAATGGCGATGTTCATCGATACATTCTCCAGGTTTTCGTCGTCTTCCAAACCGGTATTGGTGTACGAGCGTATGGCATCGCCAAAATCGTTCAGCGCGGTGCTGCTTAGTACCGTGTCCAGATCGATAACGCACAAAACCTGTCCGTTGCGGTCGAAAAGAATGTTGTTAATCTTGGTGTCGTTGTGTGTAATGCGTGTAGGTATTTCGCCGGTTTCGTACAGTTTCCAGAAGCGGAGCATTTCGTCACGGCGGCTTTCAACCCAACTAATTTCTTCGGTTAGTCCGGCTTTGCGGCCAACCGGGTCTTTGGCCAAAACGGCATCCCACTGTTCAAAGCGGAAGCGGATGTTGTGAAAGCCCGGTAAAATGTCGGCAAGCGGCTCGTTCAGGTCGGCCAGCATCAGTTGAAACTGCCCGATACCTTTTCCTCCGGCATAAGCCAGTTCGGGCGTATCGGCCACTTCGTACGACACATTGTCGTCGATAAAGCGGAACATGGTCCAGTACTCGCCCTCAGTGTCCTGCTTGTACAGTTTTCCGTCGCGGGTCGGGATAATGGTCATGGTTTCGCGCAGCGGGTTGCCGCCCCGCGCCTCAATTTTTTGTTTCAGGTGAGCCGTTACCTTGGCTATGTTGCCCATCATGGCAGGCACATCTTTAAAAATGTTTTTGTTTTTAATTTGAAGGATGTAATCGGGTGCGTTTCCTTCGGTTGTTACCTTGTAAGTTTGGTTGATGTGTCCATCGCCAAACGGTTTAATGTTGAGCAGTTTGCCTTCGGTTGCAAATTCCCCGGCAATCAGCATTAGTTGGTTATTCATGGTATGTTGTTTTAAGCTTGCCCAAAAATAGGATTATTCTCTAACGAATGGCGAAACAGTTCGGTTGAATTAAGGAGGGTAGGGCTTGATTAAACGAAAAAAGGCCGGTACAAACCAGCCTTCTACTATCGCGTTGTTCTGTAATTATTACATGTTGGCGTCTTTCAGAATCACGTCGTGTGCACCGCCTTCAACAATACTTGTTGCCGATACCAGCGTAATTTTTGCACCGTCTTTCAGCGCCGGAATGGTAATGGCGCCGCAGCTGCACATGGTCGATTTCATTTTGCCGAGCGTAATTTCCAGGTTGTCTTTCAGTTTTCCGGCATAGGGGACGTAGCTGTCAACGCCTTCTTCAAATTTCAGCCCGTCGCTTCCGCCCATGTCGTAACGTTGCCAGTTACGGGCACGGTTGGAGCCTTCGCCCCAGTATTCTTTCACGTAGCGGTTGTTCACCATTAGTTTGCGAGTGGGGCTTTCGTCGAAACGGGCAAAATAGCGGCCCATCATCAAAAAGTCGGCACCCATTGCCAGGGCCAGCACCATGTGGTAATCCTGCACAATGCCACCGTCGGAACAAATAGGGATGTAACGACCGGTTTTGGCGAAGTATTCGTCGCGTGCGGCAGCCACTTCAATAACCGACGTTGCCTGGCCACGGCCAATGCCTTTTTGCTCGCGGGTAATACAAATAGAGCCACCTCCAATACCAACTTTAATAAAGTCGGCACCGGCTTCGGCCAGGTACAGAAAGCCTTCGGTGTCAACCACATTTCCTGCACCGATGTACACTTTCCCGGCATATTCTTTTTTCACCCATTCAACGGTTTCGCGTTGCCAAGCCGAAAAACCATCCGATGAGTCAACACACAACACATCAACGCCCGCTTCAACCAGTGCCGGAACACGTTCTTTGTAATCGCGACTGTTGATGCCGGCACCAACCAACAGTTTTTTGTTGGTATCGTGCAGTTCGTTCGGGTGTTCTTTGTGGCTCTCGTAGTCCTTGCGAAAAACAAAAGCTTGAAAGTTCCCGTTTTCGTCAACAATGGGCAAAGCGTTCAGCTTATTATCCCAAATAATATCGTTTGCTTCGTTCAATGTAACGCCCAGTTTTCCGGTAATCAGTTTATCGAAAGGGGTCATAAATTCAGCAATTTTTTTATCCATTGCATCGCGGCTCGGGCGGTAATCGCGGCTGGTAACAATGCCCATCAGTTTGCCGTGCGGGGTGCCATCGGCGGTAATGGCAATGGTACCGTGGCCGGTTTTCACCTTAATGTCCAGCACGTCTTTCAAGGTGTTCATGGGAGTCAGGTTCGAGTCGCTCTCTACAAAGCCGGCTTTAAATTTTTTCACCTTCCGAACCATATCGGCTTGTGTTTCGATAGACTGAGAACCAAAAATGAACGAAAGCCCACCGTTACGGGACAAAGCAATCGCCATATTGTCGTCGGAAACCGACTGCATGATAGCCGAAACGAAGGGGATGTTCAGTTCCAGCGCGGCTTGTTCGCCTTTGTTGAAGGCAACCAGCGGCGTTTTTAACGATACGTTTGGCGGGGTGCAGTTTTTGTCGGTCAGGCCAGGGATAAGCAGGTATTCACTAAAGGTTCTTGAAACTTCATTCGAGTATTTTGCCATGATATGCCAGCTTTTTGTGTTAAAAAATTGCGCAAAAATACCTAAAATTTTTGAATCGGGGGAATAGAACTTTCTATTTTGAGCAAAGCCATACCCGGAAAGACGATTGAAAACAACGGATGAGGCTGTACGAATTGTAGGTCAGCCGTTTCAAACTAATGAATTGCGTTCATTGTTTTTCTAACCGTTTTGCTTCGTCCCAGTATTTATCCATTTCGGCGAGGGGCATATTTTTCAGGTCGAGGCCTTTTTTCAGGGTTTGGCTTTCGAGGTAATTAAAACGGCTGATGAATTTGAGGTTGGTCCGTTCGAGCGCGGTTTCCGGATCGATGTTGTACAAGCGGGCGGCATTTACCATAGCAAAAAACAAATCGCCAAACTCGGCTTCAATTTTGTCGTGGCTGTTGCTGTTTAGTTCGTGCTGAAGTTCGTTAATTTCTTCTTTCACTTTCTCCCAAACCTGTCCTGGATGTTCCCAGTCGAAGCCAACGCCGCTGGCCTTTTCCTGAATACGGTTGGCTTTTACCAAGGCGGGCAGCGATGGCGGCACACCTTCGAGAACAGTTTTGTTTTTACGTCCTTTTTCCTTCAGTTTCAGTGCTTCCCAGTTTTCAAGCACTTCGCGCGAGTTGTTAGCAGTGTCGTCGCCATAAATGTGCGGGTGTCGGTAAATCAGTTTTTCGTTCAGGCTGTTAATAATACTTTCCATATCGAACGCTTGTTGTTCTTCGCCTATTTTGGCGTAAAAAACAATGTGAAGCAGCAGGTCGCCCAGCTCTTTTTTCAACTCTTCCATGTCGGCCCGGATAATGGCGTCGCCCAGCTCGTAAGTTTCCTCGATGGTGAGTTTGCGCAGCGACTCGAAGGTTTGTTCGCGATCCCAGGGGCATTTTTCCCGGAGCTCGTCCATTATTTTAAGCAATTTGGCAAAGGCCTTTAGTTTATTATTCATGGTGTATGCAGTTTTTGTAGCCCTCTCCAACTCCCCCGAGGGGGAGGGTTGAGATGAGCGGTTGTCTGATT
>JBKEAN010000284.1:0-9941 GCA_047972415.1 Mangrovibacterium sp. | reverse complement strand
TTTGGCGTATCCGTTCGGTTTGTTCGCGTTTGTCCATCACGGGAAAAAAGATATAAAAAAACCCAGTTCGCCCGGGTTTGTATCTGAAAGCTTTTTACAAAAAGTTTCCGTTTAAAAGAATCCCAGTTCCAGACGGGCTTCTTCACTCATCATCGACTTGTCCCAAGGGGGTTCAAAAGTCAGCTCAACATGCGCCTCAACAATCCCTTCAACGGCTAAAGCCGCCTGGCGGGTATCTTCGACCAACATATCGGCAACGGGACAGCCGGGAGCGGTCAACGTCATCACAATATTGGCTTTGTTCCCGTCTTCAACGTCCACATTGTACACCAAACCGAGGTCGTATATATTGACCGGAATTTCCGGATCGTAAACATCTTTTAGTTTTTCAATAATCAGATCAATTCTGCTATCCATCGTATCCTCCTTCTATTCTGAAATCTTCTTATAAGCAACAGCATATAGCTTAATTTGTTTGATCATGGCCAGCAACCCGTTTGAGCGGGTGGGCGAGAGGTGTTGTTTCAGCCCAATGTCGTCAACAAAGTGCATATCGCTGTTCAGTATTTCATTGGGTGTGTGCCCCGAAACCACCCGTAACAACAATTTTACCAATCCTTTTACAATAACGGCATCACTTTCGCCTTCAAAATAAATTTTACCATCCTTAAATTCCGGTACCAGCCAAACCCTGCTTTGGCAGCCCCGAATCAGGTGACTGTCATTCTTTTGTTTCGGATCCAGGTCGGGCAGTTCGTTACCTAATTCAATCAGGTAGCTGTATTTATCCATCCAGTCTTCGTAAGCCGAAAACTCCTCGTTTATCTCCTGCTGCACTTGCTCAATCGTCATATCACATCACTTTAAGGAGCCCAAAGGTCGTAAATTTTTCAGCCCGTCAAAATTATCGTTTTCAATTCGTCGATTTAGTTACAGAAAATTCAAAAAGGAGTTTTATTGAATGATTCCAAATTAGGTGCAACCCGAATCGCATGGGGTCAAAATGTGTAAATTTGACCAAAGACAACCAAAAATTTTAAAAGTTGAAATAGTTATGACTTCAATTAAAGGAACACAAACCGAGAAAAACCTGCTGAAAGCTTTTGCAGGCGAATCGCAGGCTAAAAACCGCTACGAATTTTTTGCTAAACAAGCACGCGCCGAAGGGTTGGAACAAATTGCCGCTTTGTTTATGGAAACTGCCGCTAACGAAAGGGCACACGCCAAGCGTTTCTTCCGTTTTCTGGAAGGTGGAATGGTTGAAATTACAGCCTCGTACCCCGCAGGGGTGATAGGCACGACACTGGAAAACCTGAAAGCCGCTGCCGATGGCGAAAACGAAGAATGGACCGACTTGTACCCCGAGTTTGCCCGTGTGGCCGAGGAAGAAGGCTTTAAACAAATTGCGGCTGTTTTTAAAGTAATTGCCAAAATTGAAGCCCACCACGAGGCCCGCTACCGCAAACTCTACGAAAACCTGCAAGACGGTAAGGTATTTAAACGCGATGGTAAAGTAACCTGGATTTGCCGCGAGTGCGGATACGTGCACGAAGCAGCAACACCGCCGCAAAAATGCCCGTCGTGCGAACATCCGCAAGCTTTCTTTGAACTGGAAGCAACCAATTATTAATGCGCACACAATAAAAACAATGCCGGGTAGTCAATCTCCCGGCATTGCTTCTTGTAAGCGCTTGCAGGGAATTAACGTTCATTAAAATTTTAGCCTGCCTGGCAAACCAAAAAAAAATCAAATTGTTAGTCACATCTGTTTTAGTTGCAATAAACTTCAGATATTGAACATGAACACATTTTTGAGCAAATACAAATGGCAACTAGCCGGAACTGCCCTTGGGCTTCTGGGTGGATTTCTGTACTGGTACTTTATTGGGTGCATATCAGGCACTTGTCCTATCCAATCAAACTGGTACATCAGCACCCTCGTGGGCGGACTGATAGGCTACCTGTTAAGCGACCTGCTGTGCGACCTGATAAAGAAACCAAATGCTCGGAAGGAGGACAAGGATGGAACGATTTAACGAGTTGATCAATGGCAATACTCCGGTGCTGGCCGATTTTTTTGCCACTTGGTGCGGCCCGTGTAAAATGATGGCTCCGATACTGCAACAAGTAAAAGCGGAATTGGGCGAACAAGTGCGTATTCTAAAAATCGACGTGGATAAAAATCAGGCACTGGCTCAGCGTTTCCAGGTGAGAAGCGTGCCAACATTGAAAATATTTAGGCTGGGCCAGGTAAAATGGAGTGGTAGCGGCGTGGTGCAAGCCGACCAATTGGTACAAATTATCGGCTCGGTAAGCAATTAATCGTACCGGAAAAGAAACGGTGTATTGGGCAATACCGGTAGCCCTGTTTGTTAAATATCGGGGAAATAGGCTTTTAAATACGGGTCGAAGCAGGTTGAGCGGAATTCCCGTTTATAATCTTCAAACTCATCGGGTGTCAACAGGTTCGGATAAGATAATAGCAACATATCCACCTCATCGCCACCAATCTGCATGGGTAGTTGCCGGTAAACGAATGGGTTTAGTTTGAAGCCCAAGCGCTCGTAAAACACAATTCGCCGTCGGGCTATTTCATCGTTCGGCAGTTCAACTTCCAGCACCACCGGACTATCCGTTTCTGAAAGAAAAGCAGTAAGCAAGCGAGCACCCAGACCGCTTCCCCGCAATTCGCGGCTTATCGCCAAATGCTCGATAAAACAAATTCGTGTAAATTGCCACCAAAACAACAAGCCCACCATTTGGCCGTGTTGTATATACAAACCCGCGCGAAATTGCGGATGCGCCAACAAACACCGGTGCAGCTGCTCCTCCCGCCGCTCCATTGAGGGGAAAGCCTCTTCGTAAAGCTCCCAGGCCTGCCCGAAAAGTAGTTCGTTGGCATTGGTCATTGGTATAATTTGCAATTGCAGCGACATATTGATGCAAAATCTGTTTCGGACAAAATTAGAAATTTTGTACCGATAGCAGCATTGTACATGCCGCTAATCCCGGGGCTTTTTCTACCTTTAAGCTTCAAAATAAAACTGCATGGAAATTGTCTATTTGCTTGTTGGCCTTGTACTTGGCTTTTTCATTTCTGCCTTAATTTTAAAAAACAGGGCTAAATCGGCCGAAACCGAGCAGCTTCGGCTTCAAACTAATTACGAAAAAAACAAGGCTCAACTGGAGGAACGCGTAACAAACCTGCAAACCGACCGCGACCGCCTGACCGAACGATCGTTGGTTTTGGAGACCGACAACGGGCAAAAGTCGCAACGCCTGGCCAAAGCCGAGGTTGAATTTGCCAACCTGCGCGAAAAACTGGCCACCCAAAAGCAGGATATGGAAGACCTGCAAAAAAAGTTCACTACCGAATTTGAAAATGTTGCCCATAAAATATTGAAAGAGAACTCGCAGGAGTTTACGATGGTGAACCAAAAGAATATCAGCGAAATTTTGAATCCGCTTCGCGAAAAAATACAATTATTTGAAAAGAAAGTAGAAGATACCTACGAAAAAGGCTTGAAAGACCAAACCGACTTGAAAGCTGAATTGAAAAAGCTGCACGATCTGAATATGCGCATCAGCGACGAAGCCAATAACCTGACCAAAGCGCTGAAGGGCGATGTGAAAAAGCAAGGGAACTGGGGCGAAGTGATTCTGGAAAAAATTCTGGAACGCTCGGGGCTCACCGAAGGCCGCGAATACCTGAAACAATTCAGCACCACAAGCGACAATGGACAACGCATCCAGCCCGATGTGGTAATTAACCTGCCCGATCAAAAGCATATTATTGTTGACTCGAAAGTGTCGCTTGTAGCCTACGAGCGCTGGGTAAATGCGACCGACGACGACGAACGGGTGCGTTATATGAAGGAACACCTTGCCAGCCTGAAGTCGCACGTAAAGTTACTGGGCGATAAACATTACCAAACGGCGCAAGGCCTTAACAGCCCCGATTTTGTGTTGCTGTTTGTCCCCATCGAGTCGTCGTTTAGCGTAGCCATCGAGGCCGATCAGGATTTGTTCTCGTATGCTTGGGACAACAAAGTGGTTATTGTGAGTCCGTCAACCTTACTGGCAACACTGCGTACTATTGCCTCCATTTGGCAACAGGAAAACCAAACGCGCAATGCACTTGAGATTGCCCGTCAGGGAGGAGCGCTTTACGATAAGTTTGTTGGCTTCATCACCGACATGGAGTCCATTGGGAAAAGCATCGATGCCTCCCGCAAAAACTACGATTCGGCGATGGGTAAACTTTATGATGGACGCGGCAACCTGGTGCGGTCGGCCGAAAAGCTGAAGGAACTTGGTGCCAAAGCAAGCAAGGAGCTCCCTCAAAAACTGTTGGACGAATAAACTGGCTAGGAAACAAAAAAGGAAAGATTTTCATCTTTCCCTTTTGTGGTGGTGCCACCAGGAATCGAACCGGGGACACAAGGATTTTCAGTCCTTTGCTCTACCAACTGAGCTATGGCACCATCATTTTTTTTGATTGCTTTCGTTGTTTCTCGAATGCGGATGCAAATATAGAGCAAATATTTAATCATCCAAACGAAAAATAATGATGAGCGGAAGTTTTTTTGGAGCACCTTTTCAAAGCTCTTCGTTTTCACTTTCTTATCGTGCGGAAAATCGCGGCGGTTTTTTACTTTTGCACTCCAATTTAAGCAGCACGTGAAGATAAACACCAACATACTGGCCAATGGCATTCGTTTAATCCATCAGGAAGTGGATTCGCCGGCCGCCCATTTTGGACTGATTTTGAATACCGGTTCGCGCGATGAGCAGCCCGAAGAACAAGGAATTGCTCATTTTATTGAGCATGTCATTTTTAAGGGCACAAAAAAACGGCGGGCCTTTCATGTTTTGAGCCGGATTGAAGACGTTGGTGGCGAGTTGAATGCTTATACCACCAAGGAAGAAACGGCCGTTTACGCTACTTTCCTGAACGAGCATTACAGCCGCGCCATGGAACTTGTGAGTGATATTGTTCGGAATAGCACCTTTCCCGACAGGGAGTTGGAGCGCGAAAAAGAAGTGATTATCGAGGAAATCAATTCGTACAAGGACAGCCCTTCGGAACTGATTTTTGACGATTTTGATGAATTGATGTTCGATGGGCACCCCATTGCACGAAACATTTTGGGAACGCCCGACTTGGTACGTTCCTTTTCCCGCACTGATATTTTGCGCTTCATTCAGAATAACTACCATACCGACGAAATGGTGCTGAGCTCGGTTGGAAACATTAGTTTTGAGCGTTTTCGCTACTTGGCCGAAAAGTTTTTTGGCGAAATAGAGAGCAAAACACGCCGGCACCAGCGCGAGCCTTTCCTGAAGTATACACCTGGGATTAAACGGGTTGGTATGGATACCTTTCAAACACATTGCGTTATTGGTAATATTGCTTACAGCGCGCAGGACGAAAAGCGCATGGGCATGGTTTTACTGAACAGTATTTTGGGCGGGCAGTCCATGACTTCGCGCCTGAACCTGAGTTTGCGCGAGCACAACGGCATGGCTTATAACGTGGAGTCGAGCTACAATGCGTTTACCGATACCGGCCAGTTTAACGTGTATTTTGGCACCGATAAAGAAAACCTCGACCGGGCCATTCGTTTGGTGAAAAAAGAATTTCGCCTGATACGCGAAAACCGGCTGGGTAGTTTGCAGTTGAGCAAAGCTAAGAAGCAACTTATTGGTCAACTGGCAATTTCGAGCGAAAATCGCGACGATTTGATGCTCACCCTGGGCAAAAGTTTTTTGCTTTACAACAAAGTTGACAGCCTTCCCGAAATATATAAACGCATCGAGTCCATTACCGACAGCCTGCTGCTCGAAATTGCAAACGAAGTATTGCCCGACGATGCGCAAAGTATTTTAATTTACGAGTGATGACCAAAGATTACGACCTCGCCAAATACATTCTGGAGAACAGCTCGCCGGAAGATCCGGTTTTATACGAACTCGGCCGCGAAACCAATATCCGTGTTTTGCGTCCGCGTATGCTTTCGGGCCACATGCAGGGCTTGGTGCTCGAAATGTTTTGCCGCATGGTTCAACCTTCGCGTATTCTGGAAATAGGCACGTTTACGGGTTATTCGGCTATTTGTATGGCCAAGGGTTTAAAAGAAGGTGGGAAACTGCATACCATTGAAGTAAACGATGAGCTGGAACAGATTGCTGCGAAGTATATTGAAAAGGCCGGGTTTAGGGAGCAAATTGTGCAGCACATCGGCGATGCCTGCGAAGTTATTCCGGCGCTGGACGAACATTTCGACTTTGTGTTTTTGGATGGCGATAAGCGCGAATACAGTCGGTACTACGATTTGGTTTTTGATAAAGTACGGCCGGGTGGCTACCTGTTGGCCGATAATATTCTTTGGGACGGAAAAGTGGTTGACGAAGTTGATCCTCGCGACGGACAAACCATTGGCATTCTCGAATTTAATAACAAAGTGAAAAACGATTCGCGCGTATCGCAGGTAATCCTTCCACTCCGCGACGGCTTAATGCTGATTCGGAAAAAGTGATTAGTGTCCAGTCGCAGCACACAAAATTCACAACATAATTCGCTACTTCGACAGCTCTTTCATCGAGTTGATGAAGTACTTTTTTGCTTTCGCCGTTTTGTTGTTGGCTCCGGGACCGGCAATGCAGCCACCTTCGCAAGCCATTACCTCGTAAAACTGGGCATTCACAACGCCTTTTTCCATTTGCTTCATTTGGCGTATCATCGCCTTGTCGATACCATTAATAGTTTCGGCACTAAAGTTTTCAAGTTGTTTTTCGGCTAAAACAGCACCCAGTACTCCGCCGCTTTGGGCAAACCCGCGCGATTCTTTGGTGTAGGCTTGTACGGCAATGCCATCCATTTTTACAGGTTGAATATCCATGCCTTCCATAATGGAATCCAATTCCTCAAAACTCAGTACAAAATCGGCCGAGTTTTGGTCTCGGGCTTCTTTGCGTTTGGCTACACAGGGCCCTACAAAAACCAACTTGGCGTAGGGGTACTTTTCGCGCAGTTCTTCGGCCGTGTAAGCCAGTGGCGACAAGGTGTGCGATACGAAAGGTTTCAGCCCGGGAACGTGTTTGTTTACCGTTTCAACAAACGACGGGCAACAGGAGGTAGTCATAAATTTCTGCCCTTCTTCCAGCTTTTCTTTCAGTTCAATTGCTTCGTTTCGTGCTGTTTTTTCGGCGCCCCGGGCAACTTCAACCACCTCCGAAAAACCTATTTGTCCGATGGCTGCAAATACTTGTCCCGGAGTTTCGGCATATTGTGCCAAAATAGAGGGGGCAACCATTGCTACAACCTGTTCCTTCCGCTCAATGGCACGAAGCACATCAATTACCGACGACAGTTCGAAGATGGCCCCGAACGGACAGGCAGTGATACATTTTCCGCAGTAAACACATGTTTCGGGGTCGATTTCCTCTTTGCCCCTTTCGTTCTTTTTGATGGCTCCCACAGGGCAGGCTTCTTCGCATGGAATGGGGACGTAAACGATGGCATGGTAGGGGCAGGCCTTTTGGCACAATCCACAGTTTACGCAGGCATCAGCTTTAATCTCGGTTTGGCCCGAAGGCATAAACCGGATGGCATTCTTCGGGCAGTTCATTACACAAGGACTTGCAACGCAGCCACGGCAAAGATTAGTAACAACGTAATTGGCCTGAACGCAACCGGTGCAGGCTTCGTCAACTACGGTCAGTATTTTATCGGGGGCATTTTTGCGGGTTAAGGCCTCGTGGGCATAGCTGCTCAGGGTATGCAGGTCGATGTCGTCTTCGGGCACTTCGTAACCCAACAGGGGCAGCATTTTGTAGCGGGTAACCGCACGCTCTTTGTAAATACAGCAGCGGCCGCGTGCTTGGCGTTCTTTCGGGTACAATTCAACCGGAAGCGAATTTATTTTTAGTTCCAGCTCTCCCGCCCGGTACATTCGTACGATTCTGGCAACCAGCTCGTGGCGGATAATCATCACATTGTTTACGTATGCAGCCATTAGGTCGGAAATTGTGGCGGCAAAAGTAGCAATTTGATATGTTGAAAAACATAGATAGCCTAATTTAAAACCATTCTACCTTAATACCTAAATGGTTGCTTCCAATTGCTCCTTCCCATCGGTTTCAGGCGCTGTTTGCATTGGATTAGTTTGACCAGATTCGCACGCACGTAATCGGTTTTTGATATAAATCTGCCACATAACAGCAATAGCTACCATTTGGAATACAACAGCCAGAATGGAACCTTCGAACCCAAATTCGCCACCGTTCCAGATGCTTGGATGAGTTTCGTTGATGCGAATAAGCGAGTACATTTTCATTCCGCTTACAGAGTAGCCCAAATGGGTTTGGGTGAAGTTCCAGAAAAAGTGAATGCAGATGGGCATCCAAAGGCCACGGCCCAGTAAATAAGCTGTTCCCAACAGGATACCCGCCAAAAACAGGTTGACAAAAGCCAGGAAACTCACATTCGGGTTCATCATATGAAGTGCAGCAAACAAGGCCGACGAAAGGAGCAATGCCCATTTTTCGTTGGTTGATTGTAGCAGGTTTTTCAGGATATAGCCGCGTACAAGCAGCTCTTCGTTGATGGCAACGAACAGGAAAAGCAGCAGGGATGCGCCCAATTCGGCCCAATTCAGGTTAAAACCAATAAACTGAATTTGCCGGGTTATCAATAAAAGTACAAAGCCAAGCATGAATGTCCCCACAACTGCCGCAGATACTCCTGCCAATTGAACAGGCGGGACTTTAAGTTGCCAGCCAATTGCCATAAAACTTTCGCGGTCGACAAAGCGCACGAAAAGGTAAACCAGCGAACAGGCAAAAAGTACCGAAAAAAAAGTAACCAGCATTTCCTGCACACCGGTTCGGGCATCCATGTTCACGGGACTAACCCCAACAATCAAAGCCCCGATATATTCGCCAAGGCCAAATGCAATAATGTAGGGGATAATAATCAGCAACGCCCTGAACCAGCCACGTTTTCGCATAAGAGTTGATGTTTTGGTTTTGAACGTAAATATATTGATTTATAAAAGACAGAGTTACAAAAGGAGGATTTTGAAGAAGCTTGGGTTCAACTTGTTTAACACGAATAAATTTGGCGAACAAGTGCTAAAAAATCGTTCGGCAGCCAAAAGAATAATGAAGCTGCACGAACGATTACAGTAGATAATCAATCGTTATTTGTATTCAAACTATTCATTTTTGATTTAGATGAGCTTGGGCTCTTATGGCTATTTTATTGCTGCAAATTTTTAGATTGTTTGTGCTTTGTTTATCACAATTATCATTCTTAAAATTCGCGGTTGACGTGCCAAACCAATAGTTTTGCTTTTTTTGCAGACAACTTGCCTTGTTTTGCCGATAGGTTGCTGGTTTGCAGGAATTACAAATAGCGGTTAAAAATTTCGGACAGGTTTTTGTCGAGCATAGGGCGGCCGGTTTTGTTGTTTATGGTTACCGTTGTTACCTTGCCCCGTGCCATTAGTTTCATATCGGGCAGCCGGTAAATATCCTGCATGAAAATAAATTTCAAATGTCCTTCGCGGGACAGGTTGAGCTTACAAACAAACTGGTCGCCACTACGGAGCGATTGTTTATAGTCAATCTCTACCCGGATAACCACTGCATCAACTCCATCGGTGTGCATTTGTGCAAAATTCAACCCAACTTGTTCCAAAAACTCGTGCCGGGTATGTTCCAGGTAGTTTTGATACACCGAGTTATTTACAATGCCTTGCAAATCGCACTCGTAATCGCGCACTTTAAATGGTAGTTCAAACAGGTAGTCCATGTTTTATTTGTTTTATGCCGAGGGTAAAGGTAAAAAATTAGTTGCCGGTTTTGGCGATTTTTTGTTTTGGTTGTTTACCGTACTGAACTGGTAGAAAACAGCTGTTTTAAATTGAAATTCAGGA
>JBKEAN010000283.1:0-8312 GCA_047972415.1 Mangrovibacterium sp. | reverse complement strand
CCCGAAGTTTGGCTTGAAACGCACGAGCATTTCATAAAGCAAACTTACCGAAATCGCACTATTATTTTAGCGGCAAACGGCCCCGAAGCGTTGATTGTACCGGTTGAAAAAGGACGTAGCCCAAAACAATCCATTTCTGATTTGCGCATCTCGTACGACACCAACTGGCAACATATTCATTGGCAAGCCATTGTTTCGGCGTACAATTCCGCTCCGTTTTTCGAAATACTGGAAGCCGAGTTCCGGCCATTTTTTGAACAGAAACCCGAATTCCTGTTCGAGTTTAATTTGAAGCTGATACAAACCGTTTTTGACATTCTGGAGATTGAACCGGCGCTGAAATTTACGCCCGTTTTTGAAACTGTCCCAAAGCCATTTGTCAACCTTCGCGAAGCCATTCAGCCCAAACAACAAAAAGCCATGACCGATAGAAATTTCAATCCGCTGCCCTACTCGCAGGTTTTTGGCGACAAATTTGGGTTCACCCCCAATCTAAGCATCCTTGATTTGCTGTTTAACTGCGGCTCGGCCAGCTACGAAGTGTTGCTGAAAAGTGTGAAGGAATAAGCGAAAATGTCGTGAGAAATGGAGAAGAGTTACAGGCTTGAAGTCGAGAAAATCATCTTTCACCCCTTCTTACGCGCTCGTTTTCGCACCCTCATGCTTACCCAAGTATTTCCTTTTTATAGCGTTCAATTAAATCGCCGTGATCGAAGGCTAGTTCGGGAAGTTCATCAATCGGGAACCAGCGGGCTTCGTGGGCATCGTCGCCACCTTGTACCACAGCATCTTCGGCTACGGTACCATAAAACACCACCGAAATCGTCCGTCCGCGCGGGTCGCGGTCAACTTTGTCGGCTGCTGTAAATTGGGTTAAAGCGCCTATTTTGAGGCCAGTTTCTTCCATCAATTCGCGGCGGCAGGCATCAACCAGCAGTTCGCCCATTTCCACAAATCCGCCAGGCAGCGCCCACTTTCCCAGAAAGGGTTCAATTCCGCGTTGAATAAGTAATAGCTGACAGCTTTTTCGCTTCAGCACAATGGCATCAACCGTTAATGCCGGACGGGGGTATTTGTAGGTGTACATGTATTGAGTATTGAGTATTGAGTATTGAGTATTGAGTCTTGAGTATTGAGTATTGAGTTCCAGGTTCTAATTCTCAGTTGTCAGTTTACTGCGACCGATTACTGCGACTAATTACTGGCACTTCTCCTACCAAGGCAAAATCCGTTTCATCACCCTCATTTTATGCGAGTAGCGCTTGGTATCGACATTAAAAATACCGAACTGGTCAACATTATCGATCCGTACTTTACCGGAAGCGTGGATAATTTTGTTTTTCTCCCAAATAAGTCCAACGTGAACAATTTGGCCTTCGTCGTTATCGAAAAAAGCCAAATCGCCGGGTTGGGTTTCTTCCACAAAACTGAGTGCCACACCGTGGTACACCTGGTCTTTGGCATCGCGCGGAAGTTTCACCCCAATCAGTTTATAAATAATTTGTGAAAAGCCCGAACAATCGATCCCAAAAGGGGAACGGCCGCCCCATAAATAGGGGGCATTGAAGTACATGAGTGCTTGCCGGATCATAAATTTACGGGCTTCGGAGGGTTGTCCGTAAGTGAAATTTCCAGTCATCCGGAAGGTTTCCTTACCGATTGAAAACTCGTGTTTGTACGGTCGCCAACAGGGTAACGAACTTCCGGCAACAATCATTATATGTTGCTCATCTTCCGAGGGGATTAGGTTAAAAATATCGGTACAGACGGCCGATGGCGACTTTTCTATTTTGGCATACAAGCGATCGCTCAGCGGGGTAATCATTTTCTGGTCCACCCAGCCTTCGTAGCCGTCGTAGGCCAGCACGACACGCGCCCAGCCCATAAACAGTTCGTGTACTTCAAAATGTTCCCCGAACAAGATTTGACTAATCATTTCGCTCTTCTCCGAGGGTTCCCGCCTGACGGGAATAATACTTAATCCGGAAATCCCGTAATTCATGTATCAGCTACAATTTTAAGGTCAGCAACTATTGTCGGGCCGAAAAACCACCGAAATAGCGGCGGATGGCGCATAACATAAAAGAAATTGCTACTTTTATTTTTCAAAGATAAACTATCGTTCGAAGATAAAGCCCGGATAGTGGGTTCCTAAAAAAGGTATTTATGAAAAAGTTATTAACCCGTTTAGCGCAGTACTACCACATTTTATTTATTGTGCTGGTATTTTCGGCAACCATTTTCCTACTTTACCTCATCATTCCCGGCGAAACCCGGTTCCGCTACGAGTTTCATAAAAATGCCCCCTGGCGGCATGAAACCCTGATTGCCCCGTTCGATTTTGCCATCTTCAAACCCGACGAACAAATAACTTTTGAACGCGACTCGGTGAAGGCGCTGTTTATCCCCTACTACTCAAAAGATAGCTTAGTTAGCATTCAACAGTTCAAAAATTTTGAACTTGAGCTAAGCAACCTTGCCCCCGAACTACCTGCCGCACTGAATGAACACACCATGCCGGTGTTGGCAAGTACACTTAAAAAAATTTACGACCGTGGTGTTATTGCCCAGTCGGCCAATACGCACCCGATTTTAAAAGATAAAAAAGAACTGTTTATCATTGACGATAAAACAGTAACCAAAGTTCCGGTTGATTCGGTTTACTCGTTAAAAAAAGCCTTCCAGACAATGAGCGATACTGCCCGCTATTTGCTCGGCACACAGTACGCAACCCTTAACCAAAGCATGAACCTGGCCGACTACATACAGGCCAACCTAAGCTATGGCGAGGACTACAATCAGCAGGAAATGAACAAACTGGTGAATTCGGTTTCGGAAACCCAGGGAATGGTGCAGGCCGGCGAGCGGGTAATTTTTAAAGGCGATATTGTAACTGCTGAAAAATTCCAAATACTGAACTCGCTGAAAAAAAGCTATGAAACCAAGCAGGGGCTGGATTTTGACCGCTATCTGGTAATTGTTGGGAAACTAATAATTATAATGGCCTGTATGCTCATTCTGGTTTTGTACCTGGCCTATTTCAGGCGCGAAATATTCAACGAAAAACGCCACCTCAGCTTTATTTTATTAATGATTTTGCTGATGGTTTTCACCTACCGCTTCATCCTTCTGCACGATTTTATCAACATTTATGTTATTCCGCTGGCCATTTTGCCCATTTTGCTACGCATTTTTTTCGACTCGCGGACAGCCATTTATGCCCTGCTGGTTACCTCGTTGCTTATTGGCTACTTTGCCCCCAACAATTACGAGTTTATTTTTATGAACATGATTGCCGGCATTGTGGCCGTTTTCAGCCTCGACAAACTGCACCGCCGCTCCCACCTCGTATTTACTGCACTCTGGGTATTTATAAGTTACAGCGTGCTTTATGTGGCTATTTCGATGGTGCAGGAAGGCAATATAAAGGCCATACGCTGGGAAGGGCTGGAGTGGTTTGCCGGTAACGCCATGCTTATTTTGCTGGCCTACCCACTAATTTATATTTTTGAGAAACTCTTCGGCTTCGTATCCGATGTTACACTAATCGAGCTGTCCAACTCGAACCAGCCCTTGCTGCGGAAACTTCAGGAAGAAGCACCGGGTACTTTTCAGCACTCACTTCAAATTGCCAACCTGGCCGAAGCCGTCATTTATAAAATAGGCGGAAACCCATTTCTCGCCTATACCGGTGCCATGTACCACGACATTGGCAAAACCAACCAACCGGTCTATTTTATCGAAAACCAGTCGATGGGCATGAGCCCGCACAACCAACTCGACTATAAAGAAAGTGCCAAAGTAATTATCGACCACGTGAGCTACGGCGTAAAACTGGCACGGAAATACAAATTGCCCGAAGTACTTATCGATTTTATTACTTCGCACCACGGCACCATGCAAGCCAAATATTTTTACACCCTGTACAAAAACGAACACCCCGAGGTAGCCGACGATCCTTCGGCCTTTACCTACCCCGGGCCCAAACCTAAAAGTAAAGAATGCTCGGTAGTGATGATTATTGACGGGATTGAAGCTGCCACCCGCGCCCTGAAAGAAAAAAACCCGCAAACCATTGGGGAAGTGATTGACCGGATGGTTCAACAAAAACTGGACGATGGGCAGTTGGCCAATGCCGACCTTACCCTTCGTGATATTAGTACCATTAAACAGGTTTTAGTTGAAAAGCTAATGAACATTTATCACGTTCGGATTGAATACCCGAAAGAAAAATAAGCAATTCAACCATCCTTATTCAAAGCTAAAAAATTAGGGATCTGTTAAACCAATTGCTTTTTCGGGTTTTGCGCGTAAATCTCGTTTCCTCAAGAAAAAAGCAGGCAGAACCGGATATTCGTTTCTGCCTGCTTTTTCAAGCCACAAAAGGTTCTCTTACTTAGAAAATAAAAGTATTGATACCTTCTTTCAAATCTGTTTTTTTGTCATTTAATTCAAATGTTCCGCTCATTCCCTTTGGCAGGTTTATCTGCGCTTCTGTTCCATTTCTTTTCACACTGTACTTTACCCCGATTCTTCCCTTCGGATGTGGCATACTTACATTTAAGAACTGAAGGGTACCCAAATGAGGTGTAATTTTTACGGTGCGAAAACCAACATCAGCCGGCTTTATTCCACACACCGAGCTTAAGAAGAAATAGGCCGGATGGGCGCTCCATGCATGGCAATCGGAGCGATCCAAGGACGCAAAACCTGTTTCGCCACAAGTGGTAAAACCACGTTGCAAAAAATTAAACCAAAAGCCCAGGTGTTCAAGCAACAAATCTTCTTGTCCCGTTTTTTGCATGGCCTTAAACAGGAAAAAACTAAAGTATGAACTAGCCATTTCGTCGAAGGCTCGGTAAGCGAGTATCCGCTTTAGGAGTTCCTGTTGTTGCACCGGCGGAACCAGATCGCAAAGAATAGCCAGAATATTGGTGTGCTGAGAATAAATTTCCCGATCGGGGAAATCCCTGAATAGCTGTTTGTCTGGATTCCAACAGCTTGTCACAATACCTGCTTTCGTCTCATTTGAAATCCTTTGCCAGTATTCAGCCTGATCCTTCAAAGCCAATTCATGGTACAGTTCGGCCGTGCAGTCGAGCGTGTGTGCATAATACAGCGTGAGTATCGCCGATTGCTTCAATTCGTTCTTGTTGTCCGAACGGGGGATGCTACCTTTCGTGATGCTCCAATCCACAAAGGTCTGGTTTGAAACGGTTCCAATTAGTCCGCTTTTTTCGTCCAGGTGCTGATGGTAAAACTCAAGAACTCTATTGATACTGCCCGTAAACTGGGAAATAAAGGCGGAATCGCCCCGCATAAAATAGTAATCGCGCAAGGTTTGCACCCAAGCCAGCGACCAGGTTCCCATGTCGAAGCCGAAACGGGATGGATAAGCTGATTTAAACAGGCCGGTCTCACTATTTACCGACTGTGGATACAATCGGAGTACCTCGCGCAACAAGCGATCGTCTGTGCTGTGATAGGTAGAGATTGCCGATATGGGCCGGTTATCGCCGCCATAACTCAATTGTTCATAGAACGGTGTGTCGTAATAAGTTTCGGCCGAACACATTTGTAAGGTACGTTTACAGATTTCGAAAACCTTGTTCAGGCTGTCATTATTGCTGACAAACGTGGCCATTCCGGTGTAGGGATATCCTGAGTATTCGTTGTTGAACGAAACAATTTCGAGGGCAGTTTCCTTGGTTTCGATAGTTAGCTGGACATAGCGAAACGCGCGCTTCCAAAGGGGACGAAAGGTACGCAGCTCCCCGTCGGGATAAAATATATCCCATACGCCAAACATCGTAAGCCCGTTTACCGAATCGCGATGGGCTTTTAGGTTTACGGCTTCATACAGGGCTTCGGCGTAATTAATCTGAATTGTGGCTTCACGTCCCTTGTTGACCGTCAACTCGGGGTAGCCCATGGTGAAATTGTCAAAATCAATCAAAACCGACGCCTTGACATTTGCCGGAATTAGCAGTTTCGACTGTCCGTCCCAGTTGCGGGCAGGCATATCAAGTCCGATAGCTTTACGAATCGATACGGGATATTCCACCTGATTGTCCATAAACGGAATAGTACGTGGCACCAGGTTCCAGGGTGCTTTTTTTTCAAAAAACAAGGCTTCGGCATTTAACCAGGCGCTATCGTCGAAATCGGGCTTCTCCCAGGCCCATGGATATTTTTTGGCCTCCAGTTCATCTCCCCCTCCACAAGCATAAAACCCGTAAACCCAAGGATTCTTATAGATCATCTCGTTGTAAGAAATTACCTGATAAGCCGGATTCTTAAACACCTTCCAGTGATTACCCGTATTTAACGCGGCAAACCGGTCGTCTTCCGTTTCCAGCATAAAAGCAGATTGTACACTCACAAAGGCCATCGGTTTATCGTCGCCCCCATTATAAACCAAAGCTGCCAGTTGGTTTTTTCCTTTTTTTAAAAACGGCACAATATCAATCAGGTCATATTTGTATGTCTTCAAATCGCCTTTAGCCGGGCCATAACAAACGCGCGTTCCGTTAACAAATAGGTTATACCGGTTGTCAGCTGAAACATGAATAAGCAACTTTTCAGGCACTTGATCCAAATCGAAAGAATGGCGGAAATGATAAACACCATAAACGGTATTGTTGGCCGATGGATAAGCGATCCAAGGAGCATGCTGTGCGGTTGACAGTAGCGATAAGGCTAAAAATGCAGAGAATACAATAAGCTTAGCCAACTGGTTTGTCATGATTCAAAATAATTTTGTGGAGTATTTATTTCTCATCTAATTAGAAAATTAGCAAAATAATAAAAGAGGTCCATACGACCTCTTTTATTGAAGGATAAGTTAATAACCCGCGTTCTGATCCAAATTTGGACTATCGACCACTTCCGTTTCGGGGAAGGGGAAATTAATGTTTTTATCTTCGAACTTGAAGTTCAGATCCATCGATTGAAAGTCGAGAGCTTTCAAGTCTATTTCACCAGCTATATGCCGGCGGCGAAGATCCCACCAGCGATGGCCTTCTTCAAATGCCAGTTCCAAGCGGCGCTCCTGGAAAATCCATTCCAGTACAAGATCTTCGTCAGACTCAGCAACATCCCGGTCAGCGGGGATTGTTGAAACCACATCGGCTGAGTTCCGGGCACGTTCGCGAACTTCATTAATCAGATCAATGGCATTTCCCAGGTTTCCGCCGGAGCGGACAATTGCTTCGGCTTTTAACAGAAGCACATCGGCATAACGCAAAATACGGGGGTTATTTACAGAGATGCCATTCGATTGTCCGTTCGTGGCATAGCCCGAATTTGTGATGTACTTGTTTACATTAACCAGTACCGTGGTATTGGAATTGATGTTGTAGTCCTTTCTTGGGTCGCCCGATTCGTAAGCATTCCTAATTGAGCTGGTTGCCGTGTAGTGCGAATTTCCAATCCAGGTCGGCATCCTGGAATAATAGCCGAAATAGGCGCCTATTTCACCAATATCGGAAAAACTGTCATTTCCGGCCGCAAGAAATGGATTTACATTGCCCGGCGACGAGTTTGCCTGGTATTCAAAAAGCGATTCCCCGTTATTTTCAAAACCTACGCTAAAGTTTTCACTATATTTTGCCGCAAGGCTGAGGCCGGTAATGGCATCAAAATCGGCAATTGCCAAGGTGAAATCCTCATTTGTATCATTTATCATTCCCCTGAAAACCAAACATTTTCCGCGTAGTCCGTATGCCGAATTTTTGGTGACCCGTCCTTTCATTGCAGCCGACCAATTGTCGGGCAGTAATTGTGTAGCCTCCTGAAGATCAATAATTGCCTGGTTCAATAAGTCGGTTCCCTGCGAATTGGGCGGATAAGCATCCGCAAGATTGGTTATACGTTCGGTTACCAAGGGGGCAGTGCCAAATACATTCCAAAGTTGCAAGTACATATAAGCCCTTAGAAATAAGGCCTCTCCACGGTGGTAATCCTTCAGTGTAGGCTGGTTGATATAAGCAAAATCACCATTCTCTTCTATTTTTTGCAACATGGTGTTAGCCCTGGCAATAAGTTGATAGGCATAGTTGTAATCATTAGTGTCCACTAAAAATTAAATAACGTTCTTTGAAATATTTGTAATCTAAGGCTTTCAGCGCTTTTTTGTTGCGTGACGATTTGAAATGCTATGTTCGCCGGTTAAGAAAAACCAGTCCGATGAACAAAGGCAAATATGTTTTCGCACAGTTAGTCGAGTTTTTACCCCGTCGTGTTTTTGACGGTATCGTTGGGAAATACGATGGGAATAAATATGTCAGGCATTTTACCTGTTGGAACCAGTT
>JBKEAN010000282.1:0-27914 GCA_047972415.1 Mangrovibacterium sp. | reverse complement strand
GAGCTTCCAGCTTACCGGAAAGATTGGGATTCGGCGGTTTTGCGCGAACACCTGGTTCACGAAAGCCAAACGAAGTACCGGAAAACGAGCGATACGCAACTGAGCCTGTTTCATTTTACACAGCCACGGGCTTTGCCGTCAAATTCAACTCATTTTAAAGATTAAAACAATGGCGATTTTGGTTTATGATGGTTCATTTGAGGGATTTCTTACGCTTGTATTTGAATGCTACGCACAGAAACTTCAACCTATTGATATTTGCAAGGAAAGCATGTTTAATAAGGGACTGTTTACCAATTCGATTTACATTGAAACCAACGAACAAAAATCGGATCGGGTGTGGAAGGCAATTTTGCAAAAATTGCACCCGCGCAACAAGGAGTTGCCCGTGCTCGCCTTCCTGTCTGAACAAGAAGGTATTGAAATGCGTTTGTACCGCTTCTTTCGACGTACCTTTGACAGCCGGCAACGCATTGATACGGACTTCGGCGATCCGGATGTTCTGTCCCTAAAAAAAACGGAACGCCAGGTGATGCGGGAGTGTATGCGGGTACTCCAGTTTGTTCGTTTTCAACAAACCGCCGACGATGTTTATTTTGCGGCCATTGAGCCATTGTATGATGTTCTGCCCTACTCCATTGCCCATTTTAAAAGCCGCTTTGCCGACCAACAATGGCTGATTTATGACCTGAAGCGCGAGTACGGTTTCTTTTACGACAGGCAAACGGTGCAGGAAGTTGTACTGCAAAACAAAGCTTTTTCGGAAACAGACGGACAACTGAACGAGGGTGTTGCTCACGAGAAAGAAGCCGCCTACCAATCGCTTTGGCAAAGCTATTTTGAGCACATCAACATTGCCGAACGGAAAAATTTGAAACTTCAAAAACAGCACATGCCCCGTCGTTACTGGAAGTTTTTACCCGAAAAAAATCACATAAACCCTTCAAAAACAATCCCATAAATAAATATATTCAACAATGCAGAAACAAAAAAAAAGCTCCCCACAATGGAGAGCTTTTTATATCGCGTAAAACAGATTCTTACTTTTTGTAGAAATCTTTTACCATTTCGTTCGGAACTACATCTTCCTGAAATGTGTACGAGCCGGTTTTTGGTGATTTCACCATTTTAATCACTTTTGAATAAGCTTTACCGGCACCTTTTTGCAATGATGCAACTGCTTTCTTAGCCATATCTCAACTTATTTAATTTCGCGGTGAACGGTTACTTTTTTCAAGTTTGGGTTGTATTTTTTCAACTCCAAACGCTCGGTTGTATTTTTACGGTTTTTAGTCGTAATGTATCTCGAAGTGCCCGGAACAGTCGTTTCCTTTTGCTCGGTACATTCCATGATAACCTGAACTCTATTTCCTTTCTTTGCCATGTCCTAAAAAATTTAAATATTTTTCACCAGACCCAATTTCTCGGCATTTTTCAACGACGAGCTCAAGCCATTTTTGTTAATGGTACGCAATCCGGCAGCCGACACAGTCAAAGTAATCCAACGATCTTCTTCGGGAAGATAGAATTTTTTGTTGAACAAGTTCGGACTAAACCGACGTTTGGTCTTCCTATTCGAGTGAGACACATTGTGGCCCACCATTGCTTTTTTTCCGGTTATTTGACAAATTCTTGACATTGTCTTTATTTTTTTACAGAATCACACGTTTTTCAAACAGCTCGCAAAATAAGCGCTTTATTTTTAAATAATCAAGTAGAAGTCTAAGTTTTTTAGAACTTTTTTCGAAATACGGTTTTAAGCCATAAAACAAGATGACAATCACTTAGCCTACTCCAATTTTATCAGAAAATGGCAGAAGCCATCAATACAGCATAGCGCAAATGTGCATTTGTTATTTTGGTTTGAAGCGTGCTAAATTACCTCACAACCAACGAGTCCCGCTTCTTGTTTTTCCGGGCAAGCTTTCGGATATACATCCAATAGCCCGTGATAGGCAAGCTCGCCCCAATAAGCGAGGCTACAAATACCAATAATTTCGACCAAATACCCCACACATCGCCAACATGTAACGAATACGACCACCCAAAAATCCGGGAGGCCTTTGCTGAATCCTTGTACCGTTCAACCTTGGTTATTTCGCCACTCGCCGGATTAAACTGGTACTGATCGCTTGCCCGCTGGTTGGGTGCCGATTTTAGTTTCACGCTTGCTTTTCCGTCAGCTAATTGGATGCTTGTAAAAACAGGGTTTTGTTCCTTTAGGTTTAGCAACACTTCGTCCCAATTTGCTGTATTCAGAAGTTTCTCCTCTCCTTTTTCAACTTTATTGCCACGTGCCGGTCCCTTCTCGTCCCGCTGCTGGGGTACTTCGGCCCCAAACAGTTTATAAACTCCATTCCGGTACCAGTCGTACGACCACATCAGGCCGGTTAGCGCAGCAATTAAAAGCAAAATACAGGAATATAGACCCAGTACATTGTGAAAATCGTACAACATTTTATAAGCTCCGGATTTGAACCTAATTGAAAATGTTTTGCGGTTCAATTTAAACGGAATTTGATAGAAAATGCCGGTGAGAATGATGATAATAAGCAGCAAGGTAGAAATAGCCACAATTTGCTTCCCCCATGTACGGGTGCCATCGAGCAACCACCGGTGCAGGGACATCACGGTAAACATCCAACTGTCGCGCGGACTGTGATACCCTGTAATTTGACCAGTGTACGGGTTTACAAATGCCGACGCACGAAACCCTTCTTTTAAACCAACGGCATAGGTACGATTGGGACTGGACGAAATTTGAATGCTGGCGACTGAATTATTTTGCAATTGAGGATTCACTATAGCAACTAGTTGCTCAGGCAAAAGCGCTTTTTCGTTCGTTTCAGCAACAAAATACCGCGACGGATGGCTCCACTCCAAAATTTCATGCTCAAAAACCAGGATTGCCCCGGTCAGGCAAATTAGCGAAATAAACAAGCCAAGCGGTAATGCCAACCACAAGTGCATCAACCGAAAAAAGTTTTTCATAACTGTTAATTTTGCGTTTCATTGTTTCATTTTGCTTCCAATCAACCATTGGGATCGACAATTCCGGCCAAGCTTTCGTTTGACCGGAATTGCATTTCCTGTTTAAAGCGGCTAAAACCGGAAACTAACCGATGCTGCCAGGTTACGCGGGTCTATCTGGTTAATGTAACCTCCACGGTAATACGAGTTGTAGCCCAATTCGTCGAATATGTTATTCAAAAATAACCGGGCCGAGACCTGTTTGTAAACGTAGCCCAGCTGCACATTCACCGTAGTATAAGCAGGCATATCAAAAGGCTTTGCGCCCACCATGGTGCCGTGGCCGTCGGGCGACAAAGTCCACTCGTTTACAGGACGATCCCCAACGTAGTAAACACCTATACCAGCCGAAAGGCCTTTCAACACACCTTTGCTAACCATATAGTTTGCCCAGGCGTTGGCGGTATGTTTGGGCGCATTCATGGGGGTTGAGCCTTCCTGGTAAGCCGGGCTATTGCTATAAGCTGCATCTAAATAGGCATAACCCAAAATCACTTGCAGGTTGTCTGTCAGGCTGCCGCTTAGCTCTGTTTCAATCCCCTTTCGGGCAAGGTCGCCGGCTTTTGCGTAATAACCGGTTGTTTGATTGGTTCCTTCAATATACGTGGAATACGATAAGTTTTTGGTTAAAATATCGAAGTAGGTAAAGTTGAAACGCAGGCGGTTATTCAACCAATCCGATTTCGCTCCAAATTCCCACTGTCTCGTATCCGAGGGGCCAATATCGTCGCCATTTTCCATTTTATTGGCAGCCGAGCGCAAGCTGGTGGTTGTTGTGTACGATGCAAACAAGTTGACGTTTTTTAGTGGGCTAATCATGGTTCCAAGCATCGGGTTCCAGGCATCGCCTGTGGTTGGGCCGGCACTGGTTGCATCAATGCTGTTGATGGTGCTATACCGTATGCCCATTATCATTTTCAGGTATTTATTCAGTGTCATTACCTCCTGCGCCATTAACCCGTAGCCCGACGAAGCCGATGCGACAGGGGTTCCGGCTGTAAACGAGATGCCAGCAGGCAGCGTATTGTTAATAACCGGGGCCAACACGTTTATGGTATCAATTGTAGCCGAACCGAAGCTGGTTGTCGATAAATCGGTTTTTTTATAGTCAAAGCCCAATTGGAAGGTATGTTTTACTGAACCGGTATAAACGTCGCGGCCAACAAAATCGAGCTGAAAGGTGGTATTTTTATCGTCGCGCTGCGAGCGTGACAATGTTCTGCGGCGCAGGTTGTTTTGCCCCTGTACCCGCGTGCTTACCGACGAGCTTGTTGCATCAACCTGGTACGACGAACTGAATACCGCAGCCCTTACACTTATTTGCGGTGTCAATTGCCGGGTAATGCGGGCAGCCGATGTGCGGGTTTTGTTGTTCACATTTTCATCCGAAAAACCAAGAAATTTGTCGTGAGGCATATCGTACAAAGCTTCAACCGTATCGGCAGCCAGGTTTACCGTGCTGGTATAAGGCGTGCGGTTGTCGTCCATGTAGTCCATTTCTACGGTCAGGCTTGTGCGGTCATCGGGGCGCCACTCGAACGACGGGTTGACATAAACGCGGCTTGACTGAATTACCGGTCGGTAGTTGTCGGCCCGCTCATATGCTCCGTTTAAGCGAAAGGCAAACGTTTCATTTTTATCCAAAACGGTTTGCACATCAAAGGTCGGACGGAACTGCCCCCAGCTTCCGGCCCGTACCGAAACTTCGCCGTCGTTGTTAAACTTGGGCGTTTTGGTTACCACATTAATCACACCCCCGGGACTCCCCAAGTCGTTACCGACACCTTGTGTAATAGCAGCCGAACCTTTTATGACCTGGATACTTTCAACACCCTGCATTTCGGACAATGCCGAGCCGGTACGGAAATCGGAATCGATGCGGATACCGTTTTTGAGCACTGGCACACCACGGTAACCGCGCATTGACATGCTTTCGCGAACGCCGCCATAAGAGCCAAACAAGGTTACTCCCGGCACATTCCGCACGGCATCGGTAATAGAAAGTACGCCTTGTTGCTCGATTAGCTTGGACGAGATAACCGAAATACTCTGGATTTGCTCACTAGGCCGAAGTGGCATACGTGTAATGGCATCCAGCTTTTCGGGTTGAACGTAGCGCTCGCCAAACACTTCAACCCCGTCTAATTCCTGATCGTTTGGTAAAAGCTTGAAAACGATACTTTCCGAATTACGTTTCGACAAATCGACCGTGCGCTTTTGCGGATGATAGCCGATAAAACTTACGCGAAGTTGCTGTACCCCCGTAGGGACTTTAGCAAACAGAAAATTTCCTTTAACATCGGTTGTGGTACCGATTGATGTGCCTTCGACATAAACCGTGGCCGCAACCAATGGCTGACCATTTTCGTCCAACACTTTCCCCTTTATCGGAAAATTATCGTTCGCAAAGGCTATTGAAAATTGAAAGAAGAAAAAAAGTAAAAGCAACTGTTTCGTTGTTTTCATAGTGGGTTAAATATTTTGAATTGAATTGATAGTGTAAAAATCCGAAGAAGGAAACTGCGCGGCAATCGCTAAAAATTGGGAATTTGAACCGCAAAAAAGTCCGAAAAAACAAGACAAAATACTCCACTATCGCCTTTTGTTGCTAGATTGAACAAAATGAGCACTGAAAAATTGGGCTACAAACTGGTGGTTTTTTACCTGACAAAAAAGGAGCTGCAAATTATATTTCTTAACGATTCTAAAGGAAACAGCCCGTTCATGTCTCCTTTTTCTATATTTACTTCTGAAATCAAGTTATCTTAAAAACGGCGCAATTTTAGATTATGAGTAACGAAAAACAACGGTTTTATCCAACCTTTCTGGGGGCTGCTCACTTGGTCATCCTGTACATTTTTATTCAAACCATTGTTGATTTTCCGCTTGCGGTTTGGGACTACTATCATGGTACCGATTTTTTATATCACCCGGTGAAGAAGATCGCACTAGGGCTTGGTTCTATTGTTTTTATCCTGTGGTTTGGCTACCAAAAAGCAAAAACTTCGTTGAAAAACCTCTTCCCGATGCGCTTTTTCAACCCGCTTATTCTGATTCCGGTTACGTTGTTCCTGATGAGTGCGCAGGTTTTTTTAACCGACATTAATATCGGGGTTGAAAAACTGATGCCGGCACCACCTTGGTTCTGGGAACTGTTTGATAAGATTTTCAACAATGATTTTGGGATTTGGGGCGCAGTGCTAAAAGTGGTCATTATTGCGCCCATTGTCGAGGAGCTAATTTTTCGTGGAATTATTATGCACGGTTTTATGCGCAACTATCCCAGTTTGCTCGCTATCTTTTTTTCGGGGCTTTTGTTTGCATTGTTTCACCTTAACCCCTGGCAGTTTCCGGCCACCTTTATGCTGGGTTGTTTGCTGGGTTGGGTCATGATAATTACCCGGAACATACTGGCCTGCATTCTGGGCCATGCCATCAATAACCTGCTGGTATTGCTTAGTATTGAGTATTATAGCGAGTTATCCGAGTGTTCATTTTTCCTGCTCGAAAAGCAACAACAACTTTATATTAGCTACCTCGTGGCTGGCTTTAGCCTTGTTCTGATTGGTTTGTTTGCGATTGTCAAACGAAAACCTGTTGCCTGATGGATTACGTGCTTATTTTACTCGGGGCAGTCATGGTGGTGGTAAGCATCGTCGGGTCGGTGTTGCCAGCTTTGCCTGGCCCACCGTTAGCCTACTTCGGGCTGCTTATGCTGCATTGGACATCAAAATACCAATTCAGCCTTCAGTTTTTATTGATTTGGGCTGCCATTACCTTTGCCGTTGTATTAATTGACCAACTTATACCCGTTTGGGGGACAAAAGCCTTTGGCGGAAGCAAACAAGGTGTGTGGGGAAGCGTTATTGGCTTGCTTTTGGGAATGATTTTTCTGGGGCCAATCGGTATTATTGCCGGGACTTTTGCCGGAGCTGTGATTGGTGAACTAATTGCAGGAAAACGCTCGCCCGAAGCGCTGCGGGCTGGTGTGGGTACCTTGTTGGGGTTTATGGCCGGTACCATTTTAAAATTGATTGTTTCGGGGATGATGTGCTGGTATTTTATTGAAAAATTAATCGTGTAATCCGTTTCGGGTTCCAATTTCGGTTAATTTTGCACCCCGAAAGAGATTTTGAAAATACGGGTTGAACACCTCATTTCACGATAATCTGAAACTGGGATATTGTGCATCCACCAACAACAAAAACACCTATGAAACAAACAGCATTTGCACTTTATATTTTCGTGGTCCTCTTGTTTTCGGCTCAAAACGCATTGGCTTGGGGGAGCACCGGGCACCGCGCTATTGCCGAAATTGCGCAAGACCAATTGACAAGAAAGAGCAAAAAGAAGTTGAAAACGATTCTGGGAGCCAACTACCTGCCATTGTTTGCTACCTGGGCCGACGAAATCCGCTCGGAACACAACAACCCGCTGGGCAAACTTCCGCATTACGTCAACATGCCTTTCGACGTCGATTATGAATCGTCGATAAAAAGTGCAAACGGCGATTTGGTAACAGTCTTCAACCAAATGGTGGCGCAATTCAAAAGTTCTGAATCAACTACAGAAGAAAAAGCTACCGCTTTGAAATTCATTATTCATCTGGTGGGCGATGTTCATCAACCGATGCACATTGGCCTGGCCGACGATTTGGGAGGCAACAAGGTTGATGTAAAATGGTTTGGCGAAACCTCGAATCTGCACAAAGTTTGGGACGAAGAAATGATAGACTACAGCCGACTGAGCTATATTGAATTAGCCCGGTTCGCAAATTTGTTAAGCCCAGCTCCCGAAAAACAGTTTTTAAATACAACAATTACAAATTGGGTTGACGAAAGCCAAGCGCTAACCAAACTGATTTATAACAACCTTGATAACAAAGAATTCCGCTACGAATATTACTATCAATTTAACCCGGTTGTTTTGCAACAAATCCAAAAAGCGGGTTTTCGGCTTGGGAATGTATTGAATGAATTGCTTCGGTGAACGAGACTAGCTACTTCGATCATATTCTGCGTTCAGCACTAAGTTTTACAGCGAACCTCGAAGGATTAACTGAGGCGGAAGGGTTTCAAAAATCTTTTCCTTGGTTTCAACAAAACGGGCAGCCTTGGCCCCCATTTCCGAAAAATCAACCGAAATAACCGTAATGCCCTCGCCTACCAATTCTTTCAACGGCGAATCGTTGTAAGCAATCAACCCAACATCAGTACCCAGTTTCAAACCTTGCTGTTTACAGCTTTTCACAACGTACACCAGGTCTTCTTCTTTTATCACCAAATAGGCCTGCCCCCGCCTGATACCGGAATCGGACAACGCGCCCAACACATGATGACTGATGCATTTGCGGGTGCAAAACCTGCGAAACGCATCTACAAATTCGTGTGGGTGTGGGGTCGATTGCGGGAAAACCAAGTTGAACCCGTCATAAGTTGAAAGACGTTCCATCGCCTTGTCGAGGCAGGCAACAGGCCCGTCGGTAAAATCCTGGTTCAAGCGGGCAACTTCGCTACCATCGGGCGTTCCCATGTCCAGAATAAGCAATTTATTGGGGTCAATCAAACGAACCACATCACCCATCCCCTGGTTTTGTATATTCATTACCACGTACATGGCATAACGCCCCAAGCTATTCTGTATCAGCTGTTCAAACACATCGGGATTGTAATGGTGAAAAAGCAAATCAACCGAATAGTTATCCGGCAGGTTACTCCTGAAACTTGAATAAAGCTGCTCTTTAAACGCGCTGAAGTCGTCGAGCAACATCATCACCTTAAACGAAACCGAATTGACAAAATAGCCGCGTGTTGGGGTCGACGAAATAATACTCCGTTGTTTCAGTATGCTGTACGCTTTAAAAACCGTGTCGCGCGACAATCCGCTCGATTTGCTCAACTGGTTTACCGATGGCAAAAAGTCGCCTTCTTTCAGTTCGCCATTGCTAATCGCTTCGGTTACCATGTGCAACAATTGCTGAATTTTGGTTTGTGCACTGCCTCCGTCTATTTTAAATTGAAAAGCCATAATTTACACTTGTCTACAAAAAAGCCTGAATTGCCAATGCAATCCAGGCCTATAAACCCAACAACTTATCTGAATACAGAAGAAACTTACTAACAGCAACGAACTGCAGCCAATTGGAGTTTCGGTCAGGCAGTGTGTACTGCCAATCTGATAATTCATATCAAAAATAACAATATTGCCCGAAAATAGAGCAGCTTCCGAAAAAGCTTTTCGTTCTTTATAGCCTGGTTGGTGCATCTATTCCGGGTTTTGCAAAATTATTTAGCGGCTGTAATAATGTACCGTAAACGTGCGGTAACCATAAAAACCGATAATAACAAAACAAATCAACGGCAATGCAAACGATACATTTACAGCCGGCATGTTCCAAATGGTTCCCTGGTCAATAACCCAAGCCTGTAATTTGGGTAGAAAGGTTCCGCCAACGATGGACATAATAAGCCCGGCAGCACCAAACTTGGCATCCTCGCCCATTCCGCGAAGTGCAATCCCGTATATGGTTGGAAACATGAGCGACATACAGGCTGAAATACCCACGAGGCAATAGAGCCCCCAAATATTCTGAAAGAAGATAGTTCCGGCCGACAGCACAATGGCCCCCGAAGAAAGTATCATCAGCAAGCGCCCCGGACGAATGTATTTTAGCAAGAAGGTGCAAATAAAACGCGAAACCAGGAAAATAGCCATCGCATAAATATTAAACAATTGCGCCCGTTCGGCGCCATCGCCTTCCGACATACCAAACTGTTCAACAAAAATACGCTGCCCGTATTGTACAATGAATGTCCAACACATAATTTGTGCCCCCACATAAAACAGCTGGGCAATCACCCCTTCGTAGTAGCGAGGTATGCGCATCAGGTTTTTAACGGCACCAAAAAAATTCAAATCATGCGACGATTCGGTATTCTTCGGCATTTTCGAAAACAGGATAATCAGAAAAACGGCGATAATAACTGCCCCAATTGCAATATACGGTGAACTAAGAATATCTAAATCATGCGCTTTCACCGCATTAAATTCTTCTGGCGACAGCAGCGCGCGCTCATCGGCACCGCGTGGGTCTAACCGCGCCTGAATAAATGTTTTTGCAACAAACATCCCGGTTAGCGAACCCATTGGGTTGAAAGCCTGCGCCAGGTTCAAACGGCGGGTTGCCGTACTGTCCGGCCCCATAAAAAGAATGTAAGGGTTGGCACTGGTTTCAAGGAAGGATAAGCCGCAGGTCATCACAAAATAGGCTATCAGAAACGGATAATACTGCCCGATTGCATTTGCCGGAATAAAAAGCAATGCACCGGTTGCATAAAGGCCAAGCCCCATTAAAATACCCGATTTATACGAAAACTTGCGGATATAAAACGCAGCCGGAAATGCCATAGCACCATAGCCACCGTAAAAAACAACCTGCACCCAGGTACCGCCGCCAACACCCATATTAAAAATGCGGGAAAAAGCTTCCACCATCGGGTTGGTAATGTCGTTGGCAAATCCCCAAAGGGCAAAGCAACTTGTAATTAGTACAAACGGAATAATTAATTCCTTCGGTACAACTCTTTCTTTGATTTTCACGTTATTAGCTTGTTTAGTTTTTTTGTTTGGTTTGAATATTTAAGAAAATACCTGATTGATACCCGATAGCGAAACGCCCAGGATAGCCTTCGCCAATTCGTTCAATTCAGCTTCTGCTCCTTCAAAATGATAGGTCCGTTGAATATGGATATGGCTTTCGCCCGGCGCCAACTGAAGAGCTTCCGACGATGATTCCAACTCGTAAAAAGGCCCTAGTTGCGTGCCATTCGCAAGCGACCCATCATTGTAGGCATTAATCAGATCGCCCTTAAACGGTTCTTTCTGGAATTCATCCCATGCTGAATTCACATAGTCCTTTGCATGTGGATTGATGGTGGTTTCCAATATAGTTAAGCGAAAGTTCACAGGATCGTAACTACCGATAAAACGTTTTGAACGGCTCGGGTTAATGCCAATTTTGCTGCGATACTTGCCATCGGCCTTCAGCAATAAATAATTGTCAAAAATTTTCAACCGCTCTTCGGGTATCTCGCCAAAATAGTCAGATTTAACTACTGCACCTTCACCATCGGGGTTGAAAGGCGCGATAATAACCATATCGGGCGATGGGTTGTACATCGAAAGCATCCAGATTGAAGGTAAACCGCCCACCTTTGTCCAAGCTTTTTCGCCTCCGTTTTTCACTTGGTTTAGCGTTTCATACGCAACAACTTTAATTGTAGGTGCTGGCTCGTAGTTTAGCACCAGCGCAATTTCGTCGGGTAAAATAAGGCCAACACGCCGGGTAACTTCAAGCTGGAATTCAGTTCCTGTGTAATTTTTCAACCGAAAAACGTTGAAAAAAGTAGCCATCTCCGGCATCACCTCCTGCACTTCCCAAGCCATTGTATCAATTGCCTGCGGAACTTTCCAATTTTCGATATTCATTGGCTTTCCGTTTTCAAAATACAACGAAAACTGACCGCCTTCGGGGCCAAGCCAGAAGCGTTCTTCGCCGCCAAAAGCATTAAATTGCTCCGATCGGTTTTCGGAAGCTATCAAGTCGTGGTTTATCCAACCAAACGAATAACCTTCTTTGCCGGAAGTGGTGCTGGTCATTACCCGGCCTTGGAAATCGGCCGAGAGTAAAACACGCGACTCCCCACCAACCAGTTCAATGGTTGTTTGATGATTTTGGAGCCAGGTCAAATCATACCCATACTGTCCTTTTACGAATGACATGGAATAATATTTAGGCTGAATGAAGTAGCGGCACCCGCAAGATGTGCAGGTGCCGCACTTTTATTGGTTAAAGATATATTTCCTGACGCGAATTAGCCGTAAATAGGTCCGTAAGTTTCGCAGGCTTTGTAATCGGCTGATTCTTTGTTCATCCCGAACGAAGCCCAAGCACTTGGTCTAAAAATTTCTGTTTCGCATACATTGTGCATGCAAACCGGAATGCGTAAAATAGAGGCCAGGGTAATTAAATCGGCCCCAATGTGTCCGTAGGAAATTGCACCGTGGTTGGCTCCCCAGTTGGCCATAACGTTATACACATCGCTAAAGGCACCTTCGCCGGTAAGGCGGGGTACAAACCAAGTTGTTGGCCAGGTGGGGTCGGTACGCTCATCCAAAACAATATGAACATCATTCGGCAATTCTACGGTCCATCCTTCGGCAATCTGAAGTACCGGGCCAAGACCTTTCACCCAGTTTACACGCGACATGGTTACCGGCATTTCACCGGCCGTGCGGAAGTGAGAAGAGTAACCACCCCCTCTGAAATATCCCAGACTTGCCGGATCCCATGTGGTATTGGCCATACAAGCTGCAACATCCTTTTCGGTAACTTCCCAGAATGGTTTCATAACAGGCTTGCCTGCTGCATCTTTTTGCTGGGCAGTAGCATCGAGTGTTGTTGAGCCGGAGTTAATCAGGTGAATAATACCGTCTTTTGCCAAACCAGTCAATTCTTTTCCGGTTACCCGCTTTACTGATTCGGGACTCCAATACGTACGAACGTCCGAGAATATTTGTGCAGTGTTTGTCAACAAATGACCAAACAACATCGGTACAGCATTTAAGCTGTCATTTTCTGTCGCAAACACAAAGGCTTCGCGTATGCCATTCCAGTCAAATGACGAATTGAGCATGGCCTCGGTGAAATCTGCATTTGGGTAATAATCAGTCCATTGGCGCTGACCTTGAAATCCACCGGCAATGGCGTTATGACCTCTTGCTTCTTCGCCAAATCCGGCTTTTGCCAGTTGCGGATTACCAATCATGAGGTCGCGGCAAATAAGTGTCATTTTTACTACGGTTTCCCACTCCCAGTCTTTCCGGGCGCGATCGCCTTTCAGCGTTGCATCGTTGCGATCTTCACCTTCTATACAATTGGTTTTCACCCAAGTCAGCGCTTTTTCGAATTCTGTTTTGTCGTAGATTTCCTGATCGATGCGCCGTTTAACTTCCACCATATCAACAAACTCGTTGCGCATGCCTAAGTAGTCCTGAAAGAAATCCGGGTTGACCATTGAACCGGCAATACCCATTGATGTGTAACCAATTGACAGGTATGACTTGCCCTTCATTTGCGCTACGGCCAATGCCGATTTCACGAATCGAAGTATCTTAACCTTAACGTCTTCCGGAATACTGGTGTCATTTTTATCCTGCACGTGCTGCCCGTAAATTCCAAAGGCTGGAAGGCCTTTCTGCGCATAGCCGGCCAACGCTGCGGCCAAATAAACAGCACCCGGACGCTCTGTTCCGTTAAAGCCCCAAACAGCTTTCGGAATTAAGGGATCTGAATCCATTACTTCTGTTCCGTAACACCAACATGGCGTAACAGTCAGAGATATTTCAACACCTTCACGCTTAAACTGATCGGCACAACGTGCTGCATCGGCAACGCCGCCAATTGTAGTTTCGGCAATTACACATTCGACCTTTTCACCCGAGGGGAACCGCAAGTTTTCTTCGATTAATGCAGCGGCCGCTTTGGCCATATTCATAGTTTGTACTTCGAGTGACTCGCGAACACCGCGCTCGCGGCCATCAATTGTAGGGCGGATGCCAACTTTGGGCAAACGACCAATTAATCGGTTTGACATTGTTCTTTAATTTTATTTATTGTATTATGTACTGTGCTGTACTGTGCTGTACTGTGCTGCAATTTAGGATTTATTCTTTTCAAACATCGCATTACACACCGTTTTTTAAGGATATTTAAAAACATACCAAAGCCTGAACAAACCGAAATTGAAAAAATTAAGTTTGAAATAACCTCGATAAGCTATTACCTTCGGGCCGTACGGGAATTTTTTTGTTTATCGATTAACCAGTATTTTATGTCTATTCTGAAACTTAAGTTGCACTGGCAGATTCTTGTTGCACTCGTTATTGCCGTTTTGTACGGTTTGTTTTTACCTGATAAGCTTATCTACGTGTCCTGGATGGGCGATTTGTTTCTTCGTCTTTTAAAGATGATTATCATTCCGCTTATTTTCAGTTCTATCACAAGTGGTGTTACCAGTATGGGCACTGGCAAAAATCTTGGAAGGCTTGGAATCAAAACCCTCTCATATTATCTGGTCACATCGTTACTTGCAATTCTGACAGGCCTGTTTCTGGTAAACCTGATAAAACCCGGAGTTGGGGTTGAGCTGGGCAGTAGCACCGAAGGACAACCATTTGCAGGACACGATGCAAAAATTTCGGACATTTTTTTGCGAATGGTGCCCGAAAATATATTTCAATCTCTGATGAATGGTGATATTCTGTCCATCATCTTTTTTGCAGTGTTGTTCGGTTTTTTTATCAATGCCACACAACCCCGTTATCGGGAAACACTAACTACTTTTTTTGAAAGTGTTTTTGATGTCATGATGAAGCTAACACTCTTTATCATCAAATTTACACCGCTTGGGATTTTGGGTATTGTTGCCAAAGAAGTAGGCAACAACGCACACCAATTGTCGTCGATTGCCGGAAGTATGGCGATTTATATGGCTACGGTAATACTTGCCTTGACGATTCACATGCTTGTCACTTTGCCTCTAATTGTGAAAGTAATTGGGAAAGCGCATCCTTACAGGCACTTAAAAAACATGGCTACTCCCCTGCTCACGGCCTTTTCAACATCATCGTCAAGTGCAACATTGCCACTGACCATTGAAGCAGTTGAAAACAACAGTGGGGTTTCCAATAAAATTACCAGCTTCACCCTACCCCTTGGCGCAACCATTAACATGGATGGAACGGCTCTTTACGAATGTGTTGCAGCTATGTTTATTGCCCAAGCTTATGGCTTTAACCTGAGTTTTTCGCAACAAATGCTGGTTGTTGTCACCGCGTTGTTGGCATCGATTGGTGCTGCGGGAATACCAATGGCCGGATTGGTAATGATTACCATCATTTTAACAGCTGTTGGCCTTCCGCTAGAAGGGGTTGGATTGATATTGACCGTAGATAGGATTTTAGACATGTACCGTACCTCGGTGAATGTTTGGAGCGACAGTTGCGCCGCTGTTGTTATTGCAAAAAGCGAAGGTGAATTAACGAACGTTTAAAGCGAGATTTACCAAAGCCTTTATTTACTGTACCAAATTTGTAACTCCTACTCCCACAAATACAGCTATTGCGAACGAAATTAGTGTTCCAATCAGAACATATTCAGATAATACCCGCGCATTTGCCTCGTTTTTGACCGGTAAACGTAAAATTGATTTGGCCGCGATAAGAAAACCGATTGCTTGAAATTGGCCCGCAATTATAAACGTCAACACCAGCACACGCTCCAAAACACCAATCCACTTTCCGGCATTAACCAAATTGGGCTCGTTGCTTTCTGCAATTTGGCGCTGCCAATTCCGGGTTGCAAGATTAATGATAACCATTGATGGCCAAATAATTATAAAATAGGCGACGATATAGGCTAAAGCTTTAGGTGTAACCGTTAAGCTTTCCTGTATTTTCACAAACGGTGTACTTTCCGGATTTACAGATGCACTAATTAAGTAAATGATAATAATATGAACTGCCTGATCGATTAAAAACCAACTCAGGTTATTCATTTTTCGGGGTTTCAAATAAATCTTTGCAAGGTCGGTAGCATAGTGCAGTATAAAAATGAAGACTGGTATTTTCCACGAGAAAAAATCGAGCGTAAATAAAGTGGATAATCCTGTAACGACAAGAACATGAAAGAATAACTTTTTCGACTTAATTTTTTTTTGAATTTTATCGTTCACCCAAGAACTTGGCTGCAATAAAAAATCGGCAATAAGGTGTGCTAACAACAGTCGAAGAAATAGTATCATATGTTGCTCATTATTTCTTTGTAACGTTTATCCATTTTCTCAATTAATGTCCAATTCGATAGTTGAATCCGGTTGCTTACCGATGGCTGGGTTAACCCGAGCTTATCTGCTATCTCCGTTTGCTTCAACCCTTGTACAAGGTAATAAATTACTTCAGCTTGTGCGATAGTCCATCCGTCAAGAATATATTGAAGCAGGGCACATTCTACTTCCAGTTCATCATTAAAATCGTTGTTCGGGGTTTTAATAATAATGCTCTGCCCTTTCTCCTTCATTTTATCCAAAGCTCTTCCTGATATTACAAATGGCTCCTCCATTGTCTTTCCAATGTCTGCAGGAATTTTATCAACCACTCCTACTGCTAACGACATCCTGGCATCGAGATTTTTTTTCTGTGACTTTCCCTTCAAACTCAAGGTTTGTTTTTTGAAATAGGCTTTTAAAAAGATGGTTTTCATAAAAGCATTTTCCCAGTCTTCCATCATTACCTGAAAGCTATCGCCTCTGCTTGTAAGAATATTTTTAGGTGAAAGCGACAGGTACTTTCCTTCCGGCTCTTCCAGGGTATTTATGCTCGAAACAATTCCCAATTCCTCGTATTTTGAAGAATTTACCAAATCTGCTGATATAACGGCTATCTTTTTCACAACCCAAATATAGTTATTTTATTCTATATTTTAAATTTATTCATTATTTATTCTATATTTTACAATTATAGTTTTTTTAATCTATATTGAATTCTTCTCGTTTAAATTCCAAAACTTCAAGATTTCTGATTTGTCCTTCTTCTAATTCAAACCGAAGGGCTGTGCAAAGGGCATGAAAACCTTTGTAACCTGCTGCTCCGGGATTTATGCATAGGCAGTCTAGTTTTTTATCAAATATAACTTTCAGTATATGGGAATGCCCGCAAATAAACAGTTTGGGAGGATTGGAATAGAGTTCTTGTCTGATTCGTGGGTCGTATTTGCCTGAATATCCGCCAATATGGGTCATCAGCACATCAACTTCTTCTGTTGTAAATCGTAGTGTTTCGGGGTACATTCGCCGCAATACGTGGTTGTCTATGTTTCCCCAAACGGCTCGTAATGGTTTAAATGCGGTTAATTGATCGGCTAATTCTGGTGTTCCAATGTCTCCAGCGTGCCAGATTTCATCTACATTTTCAAAAAACCGCAGTGTCCGTTTGCTAATGCTTCCATGTGTGTCAGACAATAGTCCGATTCGTTTCATTGTGTTTCCTTTTATGGCGTCTAAAAATAGCTTATTTTAGCTCGAAAAATTGAATTCGATGAAACGGCTTGTTATTGTTCGCCATGCAAAGGCGGTTCCTTACGGGTATGAGGATGATTATAACAGAAAGCTTAAACGTAGCGGTAAAGATGACGCAGCTACATTAAGCTCAAAGGTGAAAACAATGGGTATTTCGCCCGATTTAATTATTTCGAGCCCGGCTAAACGAGCTTTTGGTACAGCTAAAATTTATGCCAAGACATTTGATTACGCCAAGACTAAAATCCAAAAAGAAAAGGATTTGTACGAGGGATTAACTACTTATGATTTCATAGAAATGCTACGCATAATCCCCGACGAAGTAAATACGGTTTTTGTTTTCGGACATAACCCTACGGTTCATTATCTTACAAATAACCTGCTTCGTTCTTTTAATAGCGATACTCCCACCTGCTCAACCGCCGGAATTGAATTCGATATTGAAAACTGGTCAAACGTTGATTCGCGCGAAGGAAAACTGGCTTTTCATTTAAAGCCACATAATATCGATTAACTCAATCATTTTTGCATGCATCTTTTTTACACACCGGATATTGCCGGAAAACATTACACGCTAATTGAAGAAGAATCGAAACATGCAGTGCGTGTTTTACGCCTAACAGAGGGCGAAATAATTCAACTGGTTGATGGAAAAGGAAATTTTTACGAAGGGCAGATTATTGACGCAAACCCGAAACGTTGTTCCATCGAGATTATCAGCAAACAAGCGGGGTATTGCAAACGAAAGTCGTATTTACATATTGCTGTTGCTCCTACAAAAAACATCGATCGGTTGGAATGGTTTCTCGAAAAAGCCACTGAAATCGGGATTGATGAAATCACTCCTATTCTGTGCGAACATTCTGAACGTAAAATAATTAAAGACGATCGTCTTGAGAAAGTTATTGTTTCGGCAATGAAGCAGTCCCTAAAGGCTTATTTGCCCAAGTTAAATCCGATCACTTCGCTTGACACGGTTTTAAAATCTGATTTTCGAGGAACGAAATTTATTGCGCATTGCTATAATCAGGATAAACGAACGCTGAAAAATGAAGTTGCCAAAAGCTTTTCAAACTTAATACTGATTGGTCCCGAAGGTGATTTTTCGGAAGCAGAAGTTGAATCGGCAGTAAAAACAAGCGGCTTCATCCCTGTAAGTTTGGGACAAAGCCGCCTGCGTACCGAAACGGCAGCCTTAGTTGCCTGCCATACCTGCAACTTACTTTTGGAAGAGTGAATTTATATTTGTTCAAGTGCCTGACCGATATCAGCAATCAAATCCTCAGCCGATTCAATACCAACAGAAAGGCGCATCATGGTTTCGCGAATTCCGTTTTTTAGGCGATCTGCTGCTGGAAATTCAACGTAAATTGTTGAGTACGGATGAATAATCAGCGATTTATTGTCATTCAAATTGGTTGCCCGCCGAATAACTCCCAGCTTATTCATAAATTTAAAACAGGCTTCTTCGGTTTCCAAATCAAATGTCATAACGGAGCCGGGTTTTCCCGAGAATTGTTTCATTGCCAATGCATAATCAGGCGACGATTTTAGCCCGGGATAGCTCACTTTTTTCACTTTCGGATGGGTTGCCAGAAACTCGCCCAAAGCCATACAAGTTGAATAAGCCCGCTCTAGCCTAAGTTCTAAAATATCGAGCCCCATAATTTGGTAATGGGCGGTATGGGCAGTCATTGGTGCGCCGGTATTGCGGTAATAATTTTTGCGCAAGCGGGCAACAAAGGCATCTTTCCCGAACTTATCAACTTGCGGGGCCACATTGGGGTTCTTGTTCCAGTCGTAGGTTCCGTTGTCCAGAATAAGCCCTCCAAATGAGGTAGCGCCTCCCGAAATAAACTTCGTAGTTGACATTACTTCAATATGAACCCCAAGCGATTTCGAATTAAAAATTGCAGGTGGGGTAACCGTGCTGTCAGCAACCAATACAACTCCACGCTTGTTTGCAATTTTAGCCAGAGCTTCAATATCGGAAATCTCAAGTTGTGGGTTTGTAACTGTTTCAAAATAAATCAAACGGGTATTTTCGTCAATCAACGCTTCAACATTCATCGGTTTGGTTGTATCAACAAAACGGGTTTCGAGACCGTAGCTTGCAAAGCTTTGTTCCAACAGCGCATAACTATGTCCAAACAAATGGTTCCCCGAAATAATATTATCGCCAGCCTTACAAAGTGCTAAAATGGTATTTGAAATAGCCGCCATTCCCGATGAAAGGGCCAACGCATGATGGGCCCCGGTCAATGTTTTCATTTTCAACTCGAAATATTCCACCGTAGGATTACTCGTTCGCGAATAGACGTGAGCTGGCAGTTCGCCGCGAAAATTGGCGGCAATATCTTCCGACGAAGCAAAATCGAAAGCAACCGTTTCGTAAACCGGCATGTCCAACGCACGATGCGGGTCTGCTTTCGGAAAAGGGACATTTAAGGATCGGGTTGTAAAACTCTTTTTCATTGATGTTTTTTGTTTTTTTTGTTAGGCAATTCGCCAAACTGAAGCGACACCAGGGAAACAACAAGTCCGCAAAAATAACAGTTAGCTGCACGAATGGTTTCGGTCTGGATAAGTTTCGCCGGGAATAGCTGATTTTTTAACGCAAATAAACCTTTCTTTCTATCTTTGGATGAATTGAAACGATATGAAGAAAATCTGGATTATTCTTTTTCTGGCGCTGCTCCGGCCAAATTTGTTGGCACAGGACTTCAACCTGAAACTGGCACTATTGAAGTATAGTGGTGGTGGCGATTGGTATGCCAACCCTACCTCGCTACCTAACCTGATGCGGTTTTGCAACGAGCAACTAAAAACTGGTTTTGCAGCCGATAATGCTGTTGTTGAGCCAGGTAGCACAGAAATATTCAATTACCCGATAGTGCATATGACGGGGCATGGAAATGTGGTGTTTTCGGCCAACGAATGCCGCAATTTGCGTTTGTACCTCGAAGCTGGAGGTTTTTTGCACATCGACGATAATTATGGTATTGATTTGCCTATAAGGCGCGAAATGAAAAAAATTTTTCCCGATCAGGATTTTGTGGAGTTGCCGGCATCGCACCCTATTTTTCATCAGAAATTTGATTTTCCGAGCGGCCTGCCAAAAATTCACGAACACGACGGCAAACGGCCTCAGGCCTTCGGGCTCTTCATCGGCGATCGGTTGGTTTGCTTGTACACCTACGAAACGGATCTGGGTGACGGGTGGGAAGACCAGTCGGTACACGGCGACGGGCCCGACATTCGGGCGAAAGCCCTAGAAATGGGCGCCAATATTGTGTCGTGGGCCTTCAGCAATTAATTCAACCTAAAAAAGAAAAAATGAAAGTACTAGGTATCAATTGTAGTCCGCGTAAAAACGGAAATACCCGGATATTGATTGAAAAAACATTTGAACCCTTGCAGGAAGCTGGTATCGAAACTGAGATTTTTCAGTTGGGCGGAAAACAGGTACATGGTTGTGCGGCCTGTGGAAAATGCCGGGAAATTATTGATGGAAGGTGCCATATTAAGAATGATGCCATCAACGAGTGCATTGTAAAAATGCTGCAAGCGGATGCCATTATTCTTGGGTCGCCTGTTTTTTTTGCTGATGTAACCACGGAGATGAAAGCACTGATCGACGTTGCCGGATACGTAACACGAGGCAACGGGCACCTCTTGAAACGTAAAGTTGGGGCTGCCGTGATTGCCGTGCGAAGAGGCGGCGAACTGCACGCTTTTGCAACAATAAACAACTTTTTTTTGATTAACCAGATGATTGTTCCCGGCTCAAACTATTGGAATTTTGCATTCGGGAAAAACGAGGGGGATGTACTGAACGACGAAGAAGGAATGCGAACGATTAAAACACTGGGCGAAAACATGGTGTGGCTGTTGGAAAAATTACATCGTTAATGGTTCAACCTTTTGCAAGTTATACCTGTTGTTCAGTGCGTATAGCACGATGCAAAAGCAGAAAGAAAGCCACTCGAAAAAGTCTTTTACCCGAATAAATATCAAAGCGGTTTGAGGCTTATCTGTGGTTTGTCACAATACAAATAAATACAAGGGATCTCAGGCTTCCCGAACAATTTGATTACTCTATGATAAACCAAACGAAATTTGCGTTTTTGGCTAAAAATATACTCAAAGCTTTACTGTATGCCGCCGTCATTTTTGCAGTGTATTATTTGGTGAAAGAATATATTGTTACCGAAGAACACGAAGCCTGGCTAAAGCAATTCTACGAAAAACCATTGATAATTTATTCGATATATATCTTCTCCGAAGTTTTTTTTGGCTTGTTTCCCCCCGAAATTTTTATGCTTTGGGCTTATCATGGCGGGGGTACCTGGTATTATCTTTTCAACCTGTTTTTTTTTACTGCCGTATCGTACAGTGCCGGGATGCTAGCGTTTGGCATTGGCCGTAGGTTGAACCGCCTTTCGTATTTTCGTTACCTGAGCCGCAAGTTTTTTAAAACCTATTGGCCTATGTTTCGCAAGTTCGGGTCGGTGCTTATTATTGCTGCAGCCATAACACCCCTGCCCTGGGCGCTGATAAGTATGCTGGTCGGTACCACTGACTATCCGTTTAAACGCTTTCTGTCGTTTGCTGTTTTTCGGATTCTCCGGTTTGCCGTTTACGGCTTTATCATCTATCAAAGTCATCAGATTTAAACCAGAAGTACCTTTTCGCTGTTAGCTTAAAATTACGAGAACTAAAAGTTGATGAAAAGAATCATAACCGGGCTTTTGTGGATTGGCATTGTTTTGCAAACTTTCGGGCAAACAAAAAACAAGAATATGGAAACAGTAACATTGGCAGGAGGTTGCTTTTGGTGTACCGAAGCTATTTTCAAGGAACTGGCAGGAGTGAAATCCGTCGTGTCGGGGTATAGTGGTGGCCACGATAAAAATCCTTCATACCGCGACGTATGCAATGGAAAAACCGGTCATGCCGAAGCCGTTGAAATCAGGTTCGACCCAAGCCTCGTCTCCCTTCAACAAATACTTGAAGTATTTTTTGCAACACACGATCCAACAACACATAACCGCCAGGGGAACGACGTAGGAACACAGTACCGTTCTGCTATTTTCTATCATACCCAACAACAAAAAGAGATTGCCGAAACCCTTGTAAAAAGTTTGAACGAAGAAAACGTGTACGGCAAAAAAGTAGTGACTGAAATTGTTCTCTGGGAAAATTTTTATCCTGCCGAAGATTACCATCAAAACTACCTGGCCAATAATCCGTCGCAGGGATACTGCCAGTTTGTAATTATCCCGAAGATGGAAAAATTTCGAAAAATCTTCAAAAACCGCTTAAAGACGAACGTTCACTGATATTGAGAAGCTGAATAAAAACATTCAATAAATCAACAGTTTAACAAACAAACCATATCATGTTGCGGCCAATTTCGTTCGCATGGTTTTTCGGTTTTGCTTTTTCACTATTTTTGTTCACTATTGATTTGTGAAATTTACCCCGACTAAATAACCCGCCGATGAAATTTGCCGATCCCCTTTTTTTACTGGCGCTTGGCTTGGTACTGATCCCTATTTTGATTCATTTTCTTCAATTTAAACGATACAAATTAGTCTATTTCAGTCAGGTTAATTTTCTCAAACTACTTATAAATGAGTCGAAAAAGAAGAATAACCTGAAGCAATTACTCATTCTGCTTTGCCGTATTTTATCGGTCGTATTTCTTGTGTTAGCATTTGCCCGTCCGTATTGGCCGCTTCGGTCCAACTCGCATCTTTCAAACCAGTATATTGTTGGGATTTACCTCGATAATTCGTTTTCGATGAATGGTAAATCCGAAAACGGAACGCTTTTGGACGAGGCTCGCCACAAGGCACTTGAACTGGCGAACAGTTTTCCCCGCGGAACAAATTTTATTTTTATAACCAACGATTTAAAGCCGGAAAAACAAGCCGGCTTATCGAAGGAACAGCTTATCAACGAAATTTCGCGAACTGTTATAAGCCCATCGGCCCTGCAAATGAGCCAGGTGCTGGCCGTGTTGGACAGGCAAATGAGTGCACTGTTTCCCAAAGCCAGCAAAAGTGCCTACCTGTTTTCCGATTTCCAGTCCTATCAATGCGACTTCGATAAATGGCAGGACCACAACCAAATGACAATCAATATATTATCATTCAAATCATTACAGTCTAGCAATATCTGCATCGACTCGGTTTGGTTCGAGCACCCCGGGCATTTAGGCTTGCAAACAGAAGTGGCCAAAGTTCGTCTTCGAAACTTATCCGACCATGATTACCAAACGATTCCGCTGCGTTTGCTTATCAACGATTCGCTCAAAGCCATCCAGCCAATCAGCCTGAAAGCCGGCGAAACGTTGGAAACCGAACTTAGCTATTCGAATTATGCTGAAGGAACTCACCGGGGAGTAGTTGAAATTGACGACTACCCTATTGTTTTCGACAATTCCTTTTTCTTTTCCTACCGGGTTGAAAAGGAAGTTCGGGCGCTAGCCATTTACCAGTGGGGCGACCAGGCTTTTAACTGGCTCGAAAAACTGTTTGCCAACGATGCCCAGGTACGGTTTGACGGGATGGATGCCCGTCGCCTTCAACTAAACCAGCTGGAGTTATACCAATGTATTTACTTATTGAATTTGAATGAAATAAGTGGAGCCATGCAGGATGCGCTGAGCCAGTTTTCCCAAAATGGTGGCAGCCTTATTGTATTTCCTGCCGCCGAAGCCAACAAAGTTAGCTACAACCAACTGTTTGAGCGCCTTCGCGGAGCACGACTGGCCGACGCTGTGGCTAGCAGGCGAAAAATGGATTATTTGAACCTGAACCACCCGCTGTTTCGCGATGTGTTCAACCGTACCAATCCCCAACTCGACCTTCCGTTTGTACAGCAATCGTTCCGGTTTGAAAAGCCGGCGCAAAACCAAATTAGCGACTTAATCCGCAACAACGATGCGTCGGTTGCCCTTTGCGAAGTGCCTGCCGGCAAAGGCCGTCTGTATCAATTCTGTTTTCCGCTCAGCACCGAAGCAGGCAACTTTTACCATCATGCGCTATTTGTACCGGTTGTGTACAATTTGGCCCTTCACAGCTATTTTCCGCAAACGATTCAACACACAATTCAAAACAATCAGCTCATTCAATTAAAAATCCAGTCGGGTGCCATCAATCCTTCGGGGTTAAGTTTGCGCAATCAACTGGAAGGAAACTCGTTTCGGCTACCACCTTCGGCCTGGGGTACAAACCAACTGCGGTTTATGGCTGACGGGCTTGTTTATCAGGCGGGGTTTTGCGAGCTCTATTCTGATGAAAACCTGATTGGCACGCTGGCATTCAATTATAACCGTAACGAATCGGAAAATTCGTTTTTAACGCCGGAACAATTCCAACAGCTTGCTTCCGACACTCAACAGCAGGTTTCTGTTTATCAAACAAACCAAGCAAACTGGATGGAAACCCTCGAAAATACTCGCGACCTGATTGAATTGTGGAAATATTGCCTGCTGCTCGCCCTTGCATTTATCGTTTCGGAACTGCTGATAATCCGATTCTGGAAGTAATCAAACAAAACCGAATCCATAATTTGCATAAATTCAGCTACTGAAAAGCTAACTTTTCTCAGTCTGTAACCTATTATTCAACAGCCTATTTCATTTTGGATTGAACTAGAAAAATTGTAAATCTGCTGTAAAAATCATACGCTTGCTTTATGAATACGAAAAACGCTCAATTTTACATGGATCGCGAAGATCAGTTTGGTGCCCACAATTATCATCCACTGCCCGTTGTACTCGAACGTGGCGAGGGTGTATTTGTTTGGGATGTCGAAGGTAACCGCTACTACGATTTCTTAGCTGCATATTCGGCTGTTAACCAAGGGCATTGTCACCCAAAAATAGTAGATGCCCTAGTTGCACAGGCACAAAAACTGGCCCTCACCTCTCGTGCGTATTACAATAATGTGCTGGGTGAATGGGAAGAATACACGGCAAACTTGTTTGGTTACGACAAAATGCTGCCCATGAACTCGGGGGCCGAAGCCGACGAAACAGCCCTGAAATTAACCCGCAAATGGGCCTACAAAGTGAAAGGAATTGCCAAAAACCAGGCAAAAATTGTTGTTTGCAACGGTAACTTTCATGGCCGCACCATAACCATTGTTTCCATGTCGAGCGACCCGGATGCTTATAGTGATTACGGCCCCTTTACGCCTGGTTTTATTCATGTTCCGTACAATGACATTGAAGCCCTCGAAAAAGCGCTTTCGCAACCCGATGTAGCCGGGTTCCTGGTTGAACCAATCCAAGCCGAAGCCGGCGTGTATTTGCCCGACGATGGCTACCTGAAAAAGGCTGCCGACCTGTGCAAGAAATACAAGGTGCTTTTTATTGCCGACGAAGTACAAACGGGGCTTGCACGTACTGGTAAAATGCTGGCGTGCGACCACGAAGGCGTACGACCGGATATTTTAGTGTTGGGCAAAGCCATATCGGGCGGCTTGTACCCTGTATCGTGCGTGCTGGCCAACAACGAGATTATGCTGACTATCAAGCCTGGCGAACACGGATCGACCTACGGCGGAAACCCGATTGCTGCCCGTGTAGCAATTGCGGCCCTTCGGGTAATAGAAGACGAGAAACTGGCAGAAAATGCCGAAAAAATGGGCGAATTGTTCCGCAGCGAAATGTCGAAAGTGAAGTCCGGTTTTATTGAGCTGGTTCGCGGTAAGGGCCTGTTGAATGCCATCGTAATCCGGCCAACCAATGGAAAAAGCGCCTGGGATGTTTGTTTGGCGATGAAAGAAAACGGAATTTTGGCTAAACCAACCCATCAACACATCATCCGCTTCACACCGCCACTGGTGATTACCGAGGAACAAATGCGCGATGCAATTGGCCGGATTCAGAAAACATTTAAAGAACTTGATTCCTGAGTTTGGGCTTTATACAAAAAAAAGGGTGCCCTGTTTTATTTTAGGACACCCTTTTTGTTTCAGTTTATAACAAAATCAACCCAAATATTTCGTTAAAGCATTTGTTTCGACTGAATTACTTTAACCTCTAAAACCCGGTTCAAAAATGAAAATTTCTCCTTCATCATCTCAAACTCGGGACCCGATTCAATGTAGCTGGCAGTACCTTTAACAATGAAACCTGTTCCCTGATAGTCCTTGTACCCCAGCACTTCTTTACTTCCCAACGAAATAACGATGTTGTTATTAACCTGCAGGTTTTTGCCTGTCTTCCGGTATCCATAAACCGGGAACAACAACCGCTCGTCGTCGGTTACAACAATGTACGAATTCCACGAGTTAACCATATGGGGTTCAATGCCCGAAGTCATTATCGCAACAACACCTTCGTACTTCAGAACGTCATAAAATTTTTCGCTCAATTTTTTTCCTTCGCTCATAATCAATATTCTTATCTGGTTTTTTCTTTTGTTTTGGTTGAAATCTATCACATACCCTGCCGAAACTCAGTCCACCAAACGGCTATTGTCGCCAATTCAACCTTAAATTTTCAAATCAAAATTAGGTGCTTTTACTCAACAAATAATTAAGTTGGTTTAAGAAATCACAATTGTCTCTTTTTTCTTAATTCGCTCACATACTCGGGAGTGAGGCCCAGGTACGAAGCAACCATATATTGAGGTACACGCTGCATAAACCCCGGAAACGAATCGGCAAAACTGTAAAAGAATTCTTCTTTCGACATTTGGTACAGGTTTCTCGCCCGGGATTGAGAGGCCGCCATGTTTCGCTGCCAAATCAACCGGAAATAGCGTTCCATACGTGGTATTTCATTCAGTAGCTTATCAAAAGCCACAGCATCAAAGCTAATAATGACGGCATTTTCGATTGCCTGAATGAAATAATCAGACGGTTTATTCCCGGTAAAATTGTTAAAATCGGTTATCCACCAACCTTCGAGTGCAAACTGGGTAATTTGTTCGTTCGATTTTTCGTTGATGTAATACATCCGCAAGCATCCCTTCGACACAAAATGCAAGAACCTGCATGTTTCGCCGCTCCTAAGCAAATATTCCCGTTTCCGGTACAATTTACATGTCGTGTATTTTTCGAGCGCCAAAACCTCGTGCGGCTCAAGCGGTAAGTATTTTTCAATATGGTTTATCAGCGTATCAATCATGCCTCTAAACAACTATTTTATCTGTATTTCAGCAAATTTTTGAAGTTGAAACTGATGTATTCTACTTAAAAAAGAATACCAAAAGCCCGGGCTGAATTAGTCACATCGATTTTCAGTTTTTCGGTAACGAAGCCAACTGCGTGAAAAGCGGAAGCAATTGTTCGGCCATTTGTTTTTGATCCTCGCGATCCGGGTGACCGGTGCAGCCATGTGCCACAATGCCGCGAAACTCGTACAGCTGAATTGGCTTAACCGGATTCCGCTTATTAAAATTTTCCTGTACCCGTTGCAAACAATCTACCAGCAGCGTATTTTTCGTTTCATCAAAAACAGGGCTGGTTAGTAATACAATTTGTGCCTCCGGATAATAGCTGCAAACCTTATCGACAAACCGGATGTATTGTAACACAAACCTATCAGCCGAAAACGGCGGGCGTACATGCAACGTATCCCCTTCCGAAAAATCGTTTGTTCCCAGGCAAATACTAACAATGTGGGGTTGAAACCGGACAAAATCCCAGCGTTTGGTTGAATCGGTATTCAGATAGCGGTTTTCGTACACCGCGGGCATCGATGGCTCATCCATGTTCCAGGTGCGG
>JBKEAN010000027.1:0-53331 GCA_047972415.1 Mangrovibacterium sp. | reverse complement strand
TTAAAACTACCGGGACGAATCCCCACTTGGGTGGAAGTTGGTCTTTTAGTTTGTTTTGCCAGTAGTAAAACCGGGCCTCGTTCATGTGCTGGTTGGCACAATAATCCCGGACAGTCAGCCCCGAAGCCAGGTAATCATGATAAATCGACAGGAATTTTTGAGCATTGAGCATCTCTGTTTCATTTTTGGTTCACAGCAAACTTAATGACTCATTGGCAGGGAAAATAGACGGGGTTTAGCGAATGCTTACACTGGCGAGGCTTTCGGTAAAATGAAAAGGCGAAAATTTTATCTGTTTTTGATTAAGCTTTTGCTTGGGAGATTCCTACAGCAGAATTGATACTTTTTAGGAGAGCTTCTTGTTTTATTGAATGTGTTGGTTTTCGGGTGAGAATGTGCTTTTATAATAACATTTACCCGATTAATTATATCCAGAAGAATGTTAAACTGTAGAAACTATCTTTAAGCGATATAATCCATTCGCCATTTTTGCCGTACAAAAATGGTTTTTTATGATTCTTCAAACTTATTTATTTTTACATACCTGTTTAACACGATGGGCAGATTATTTTTATTGGCCAGGCTTTGGATAGTTTCCGTAGAAAGCAGTTCGTCAATGGCTTTACGAATTGGGCCGTAAGCATCGTGGAGAGGGCAAGGATTTATGTCGTCGCATTGTTTGAGTCCAAAGCCACAGCGGGTAAAAACCCCATCGCCTTCAATTGCGAGAACTATACTTTTCAAGGGCAATTCATTCTTGTCCGTATCGAAAAAGTACCCTCCGTTTTTCCCTTTTTTTGATTCGATAAACCCTAGTCTCACCAAACGTTGCAAAACCTTGGCCGTAAACGAAACCGGAGTGTCAATTTCGGTTGCAATTTCAACAATCCCCGGATTTTTCCCCGAAAGATTCTGTATCTGAATATAAACCAATCCACGCAATGCGTATTCAGTTTCTTTTTTAAACACGGGTTATTTATTTGGCTGACAAACATACAAAAAAGGACGAAACGAAGGTATTTCTCCTGGATATTAAAAGTGTAGTTTTTACCTCGATTAAATTTCTCAGAAGAAAGCGCTTAGCTTATTATAGCAACCTTTTTGAGACAGAGCAACCAGTTTTGTTTGAATGTTTACTAAAAGACCTGTTTATCTATTTATGAAAAATCATTACGTTTGTAGGTATACTGACTCATTTTCGTTTAATGGAATATAAACCGCAATTAGCTAAAAAACCAAACTTATGAATGTAAAAGGTAACAGCACCAGGGGGCTTACGGGAACCACGCTGGGATTTTTTTTTGGATTTGCTGCCGTCGCGTTGTATGGGCCAACCGCAGTTTTTTTTAAGGATGCAATGAGTTTAACCCCGGCCTTACTTGGGTTACTAATTGCCATTCCGTCACTTTCCGGCTCCCTTTTACGAATTCCATTCGGAGCATGGGTCGACTCCACCGGTGGAAAAAAGCCATTTTTCATTTTAATGTTACTCAGCTTAATAGGTCTGGGAGGTGTAACTTTATTGCTGTCAACGTCGTACCCCGACGGCATGGAAAACCTGTATGGGTTAGTTTTATTTTTTGGCTTTTTAAGCGGAAGCGGAATAGCCACTTTTTCGGTAGGTATCGGACAAACGTCTTACTGGTTTCCCCGCAACCGACAGGGATTTGCACTTGGCACCTTTGGCGGGCTAGGAAACCTTGCTCCCGGTCTATTCTCGATTATCCTTCCCGTTTTTTTAATGTATTACGACTTTATTTCAGCCTATTTTGCCTGGTTTTTATTCCTTTTACTCGGTACCATTTTGTATGGGATCATTGGCGTCGATGCCTACTATTTCCAGTATCGTAAAGCCGGATTATCTGATGCTGAAGCCAAAGCGATGGCTCGCGAAAAGGGACAGGAGATTTTTCCTACCGGAGGTGCGAAAGACAGCCTGGTTAATTCTGCCAAAAACAGAAATACCTGGGCATTAACGATTCTTTATTTTACCACCTTTGGCGGATTTATAGCCCTTACAGCTTGGTTCCCGATTTACTGGAGCGAATATCAGTTGTTTTCGCCGGTAAGGGCAGGCCTTTTTACAGCCATCTTTTCAATCCTGGCATCACTGATTCGCGTGGCAGGTGGTAAAATTGCCGATAAATTCGGAGGAGAAAGCGTTGCTCTCTTTTCGATGATTACTATTTTGCTGGCAGCAGCAGGCTTATCATTTTCCGTCGATGTTTTAATCAGTATTTTCGTAGTGGTTGTTCTTGCCATCGGAATGGGCATTGCCAATGCGGCTATCTTCAAGCTTGTTCCTGTATATGTACCCAAGGCTGTTGGTGGTGCTGCCGGATGGGTTGGCGGCCTGGGCGCTTTCGGCGGATTTGCACTTCCTCCCATCATGGGGGCCATTGTCGGAAAACTCGGTACTGTTGGATATGCCCGTGGTTTTATTGTGTTTGTTGCGCTGGCAGCAATCAATCTTGTAATTATTTATTTTTTGATTATCAAAAAGAAAAACAGGGGAAAAACCCCGGATATGCAGTAGAAACCTGGCAACCCGAAAATAAACCAATAACAATCAAACGATGGGCCTTCTAAATAAATTGATTTACTTCAGTAAAAATGTAACCAAAAGCCCCGATAAATATTCGGTGGTTACTGAAGAAAAACGCGAATGGGAAAGTTTTTACCGAAACCGCTGGCAGTACGATAAGATTGTACGCTCCACACACGGGGTAAACTGCACCGGCTCCTGTTCGTGGAAAATATATGTAAAAAATGGACTGGTAACTTGGGAGATTCAACAAACCGACTATCCGGAAACCCGGCCGGGACTTCCCAATCACGAACCCCGTGGCTGTCCGCGCGGAGCCAGCTACTCGTGGTACCTGTACAGTGCCAACCGGGTAAAGTATCCCATGATTCGGGCCACCCTTGTAAAAGCATACTGCCTTGCAAAAGCACAATTGGATGATCCCGTAAAAGCATGGGAGAGCTTGATGGAAAATGCTGAATTTTCTAAAAAATACAAGGCAGAGCGTGGCTTGGGAGGCATGATCCGTGCTGACTGGAACGAGGTAAACGAAATTATAGCAGCCGCAAATATCTATACCATCAAAAAATATGGGCCTGACCGCTTGGTTGGGTTTACTCCTATCCCTGCCATGTCGATGGTATCGTATGCCTCGGGGGCAAGGTACCTGAGCCTTTTAGGCGGAACCATGCTCAGTTTCTATGATTTTTATTGCGACCTACCACCGTCGTCGCCACAAACCTGGGGCGAACAAACTGATGTTCCCGAAAGTGCTGACTGGTACAATTCCTCGTTCCTGATGCTCTGGGGCTCCAATGTGCCGCTTACCCGAACACCCGACTCGCCTTTTTATACACAGGTGCGTTATAAAGGAACCAAAACCATCAACATATCGCCTGATTTTAACGATGCAGCCAAGTTTTCCGACCTCTGGATAAAACCCAAACAGGGCACCGATGCCGCATTGGGAATGGCTATGGGACATGTTATTTTGAAGGAATTCTACCTGGATAAAAAGACTCCTTATTTCGAGGAATACGCCCGCCAATATACCGACTTGCCTTTTTTGGTAAAAATTGAAAAGGAAAACGGTCGTTATGTAGGCGGAAGGGTGATTCGCGCAAGCGATTTGAAAAATAAGCTTTCTGATGAAAAAAGTGCTGACTGGAAACCGGTACTCCTCGACGAAAAATCAGACGCCTTTGTCATCCCGAACGGAACCATTGGTTCGCGCTGGGACCAAAGTCAGAAATGGAACTTGGAATTGAAAGATGCCATTAGCGGGAAAGACATACAACCTCGCTTGTCGGTACTCGAACAAGCAGATGAGGTGTTGGATGTTTCATTTCCTTACTTTGGCGGAAGCACATACAAACACCAGCATTTCAATGCAAGCGAACATGCCGATATTATTACCCGCAAAGTTCCGGTTAAAAAATCGGACGACGGAGCGTTTCTGTATTGCACCGTTTTCGACCTGATGGTAGCCAACTACGGTATTTCGCGTGGGCTCGATGACAAAAATTCTGCGGAAAACTATAACCAGAATTTACCGTATACGCCTGCCTGGCAGGAGCAAATTACGGGAGTACCTGCCTCGCACATAATTTCCACAGCACGTCAGTTTGCCGAAAACGCTGCAAAAACCAGGGGGAAATCGATGATTATTATCGGTGCCGGTGTTAACCATTGGTTCCATACCGATATGATTTACCGCAGTGCTATCAACATGCTCATGTTTTGCGGCTGTGTAGGACAATCGGGTGGTGGCTGGGCACATTATGTGGGACAGGAAAAACTACGGCCGCAAACCGGCTGGCTGCCTTTGGCCTTTGGACTCGACTGGAACCGTCCACCCCGGCAAATGAATACGACCTCGTTTTTTTACATGCACACCGACCAGTGGCGTTACGAAAAAATAGGCTTGTCGGAGTTAATTTCGCCGTTGGGAAATAAGGAGGAATGGAATTCGAAATCGTTGATCGATTGCAATGTAGAAGCTGAACGAATGGGCTGGATCCCGTCGAGCCCGCAATTGGGCGATAACCCTCTTGAATTAGCCCGGCAGGCTGAAACAGAAGGTAAAGATGCTGAAACCTTTGTCACCGAAAAACTGAAAAACCACGAACTGAGCATTGCATCCGAAGACCCGGACAACCCCAAAAACTTCCCGCGCAACCTGTTTGTTTGGCGGTCGAACCTATTGGGATCCAGTGCCAAGGGGATGGAATATTTTATGAAACACTTACTGGGAACGCAAAACAGTGTTTTTGGCGAAGATTTGAAAACCAACGGGCAACAGCTTCCGCAGCAGGTAAAATGGCACGACAAGGCACCCGAAGGAAAACTGGACTTGTTGGTTACCATCGACTTCCGCATGTCAACAACAACTTTGCATTCCGATATTATTCTTCCGGCTGCTACCTGGTACGAAAAGAACGACCTGAGTACTTCCGACATGCACCCGTTCATTCACCCCTTTTCGAAGGCGGTTGATCCGGCATGGGAAGCCCGCTCCGACTGGGAAATTTTTAAAGCGCTGGCCAAACGGTTTTCCGAGTTGACCGAAAGTCACCTCGGAAAAGAAAAAGATATTGTGTTGCTCCCTTTACAGCACGACTCGCCGATGGAGCTCTCGGAAACCACTCATGGGAAAGACTGGAAGAAAACAGGTGCCGAATTGAGCCCGGGTAAAAATATGTCGAAAATTATTGAGGTAGTACGTAACTATCCCGAAACATACCATCGTTTTACAACCCTTGGGCCACTAATGTCGAAGTTAGGAAACGGGGCAAAAGGAATTAACTGGAATACAGAAAAAGAGGTTGAATTTCTGAAACTTCTGAATAAAACCTCGGAAAACGAAGGCGAAACAAAAGGCTTTGCCCGAATTGAAACTGATATTCAGGCGGCAGAAACCATCCTGACTTTAGCACCCGAAACGAATGGCGAAGTTGCTGTAAAAGCATGGGAAGCCCTGTCGAAAACAACGGGGCGAGACCACCGCCACCTTGCCGAAACGCGTGAAGATGAAAAAATAAGGTACAGGGACTTGCAGGCTCAGCCTCGAAAAATTATCACATCGCCCATCTGGAGCGGTGTGGATTCGGAAGAGGTTTCCTACAACGCCGGTTATACCAACGTGCATGAACTGATTCCGTGGCGCACCCTTACCGGACGGCAGACAAGCTACCAGGATCATCCGTGGATGATTGCGTTTGGCGAAAGTATGGTTTGTTATAAACCACCGATCAATACCAAATCGGTACAGCAGGTGTTGAATAAACTCAACAAACCTGACGAGTGCCTGATTATTAATATGATGACGCCGCACAACAAATGGACAATCCACTCGTCGTGGTCGGACAATTTGCTGATGCTTACCCTGGGGCGTGGAGGGCCGGTGGCTTGGATGAGCGAAAAAGATGCCGCCAAAATCAACCTGAAAGACAATGACTGGGTAGAAGTATTCAATGCAAATGGCGCATCGGTGGCACGGATAGTTGTATCGCAACGGATTCCGGAGAATGCACTTGTGATGTACCACAATCAGGAACGAACGGTGAATATGCCGGTGAACCAAATTAACGGGAACCGCGGCGGGGTACATAATTCGGTAGAGCGCATTAGCCTGAAACCTACGCATATGATTGGCGGTTATGCCCAGTTAAGCTACGGGTTTAACTACTATGGCACTATCGGGTCGAACCGCGATGAGTTTGTTATTATCCGAAAATTAAGCAAAGTAGAATGGAAGGACGAAGCGTCCGATGAAAACTAAAAAAATTCAGAAGTTATGCAAATACGAGCACAAATAGCCATGGTACTGAATTTGGACAAATGTATCGGATGCCACACTTGTTCGGTAACCTGCAAAAATGTTTGGACATCGCGAAAAGGGATGGAATACGCCTGGTTCAATAATGTAGAAACTAAACCTGGCATTGGCTACCCCAATGATTGGGAAAACCAAGACAAGTGGAAAGGTGGCTGGACGCTGGATAACAAAAAGCTAACACCTCGCACGGGCAATAAAACCGGCATTATGAAAAACATTTTTGTCAATCCCAACTTGCCTTTGATTGACGATTATTACGAGCCATTTACCTTTAATTATTCCATATTGCACAACGGCTCAAAATTCAAAACGCCTCCTTCGGCCAGGCCCTATTCTATACTCACCGGAAAACCCATGAAAAAGATCGAAAAATCAGCCAATTGGGAAGATAACCTGGGAGGAAGTTTTGAAAAGCGTAGCCAGGAAAAAAACTTCGAAGAAATACAAAAGGAAATCTACGGCGAATTTGAAAATTCCTTTATGATGTACCTGCCACGCCTTTGCGAGCACTGCCTGAATCCCACCTGCGTGGCTGCCTGTCCCTCGGGTGCCATTTACAAGCGCGAAGAAGATGGCATTGTGCTCATCGACCAAAGTCGTTGCCGGGGCTGGCGCATGTGCGTGAGCGCTTGTCCGTACAAGAAAATATACTTTAACTGGGAGACACAGAAGTCAGAAAAATGCACGTTCTGCTTTCCCAAAATAGAAATTGGAGAACCCACCATTTGCAGCGAATCGTGCGTGGGACGGATTCGCTACATGGGTGTATTGCTGTACGATGCCGATAAAATACAGAAGGTAGCTTCGAGCCAAAACGAAACCGATTTGTACGGCGAGCACCTCAAGCTGTTTTTAAACCCTGCCGATCCGGAAATAATTGCAGAAGCCCAAAAACAAGGCATTACGCACAATGTGCTTGAAGCAGCCCAAAAATCGCCGGTTTACAAAATGGCTATCAATTGGAAAGTTGCTTTTCCCTTACATCCCGAATACCGCACCTTGCCTATGGTTTGGTACGTTCCGCCATTGTCGCCGGTGATTAATGCAGCCGAAAGCGGGAAAATTGGCATTAACGGCATTTTGCCCGATATTGACGATTTACGCATTCCCAATAAATACCTGGCCAACCTATTTACAGCCGGCGATGAGGTTCCGGTGAAAGATGCCCTGAAACGGATGCTGGCCATGCGGGCCTATATGCGCAGTAAAACAGTAGATAAGGTAATGAATACATCGGTGTTGGAAAATACAGGCCTCACGCCTGATGAAACTGAAAAGATGTACGAACTGATGGCCATTGCCAATTACAACGATCGGTACGTCATACCAACATCGCACCGCGAATATGTAAAAGATGCCTTTGGATTTAAAGCTTCCTGCGGTTTTTCTGACGATGGCGGCTGCGGGAACGAAAAATTCAAAAATCTGTTTGGAGGAATGTAAAATGCTGAAAACGTATAAAATTTTATCCTTGTTGCTTTCTTACCCCAGTAACGATCTGCAACAGTTTTTGGTTGAAGTTGGTGCCGAATTAGAAGCCGAAAAACTCCTTTGTCCGGAAAAAATTGAGGCGATTGAAAAGTTTACCAGTCAGTTCAGTAAGATGGATTTAATTGACTGGCAGGCCAATTACGTGCAGTTGTTCGATAATTCGCGAAGCGCTTCGCTTCATCTTTTTGAACATATTAAAGGCGACTCGAAAGATCGCGGGCAAGCCATGGTGGATATGCTGGATTTTTACACCGAAAACGGAATGCAGCTGTCAGCAAACGAGTTGCCCGACTATATTCCGGTATTCCTCGAATTTTTATCGACCCTAAAAGTAGAAGAAGCAGCGGAGTTGCTGGCTGAACCGGTTCACATTATTCAACGGATTTTTTTGGCACTGGATGAAAAGAAAAATCCGTACCGGCATGTTTTATCGGCTATTGTTTCGCTGTCGGGCAGGCTGCCCGATGAAAATGTGATAAAAGCTGTTATTAAAAATGAAAAGCCGCTTGACCTGGATGCAGAATACGAGGATGCACCCATCGAATTTGGCGGAGACAATTCATGTGTAAACTGTAAAAAGTAAGGCGATGGAAAATTATATCAACAACCTGTTATTTACCTACTTCCCCCACATTGCATTTGCTGTTTTCTGGTTTGGGTTAATCACCCGCTTTATTGTTGCCAATAAAAGTATCCAGGCAAAATCGACCCAGATTTTAGCGAAAGATGGCATTCGCACCGGAAACAACCTGTTTCATTATGGAATTATCATTGTGTTTTTAGGGCATTTCACCCTGTTTCTGCCCCAAGAGGTTTATCACTTGGTAATGAGCACAGAAACCAAACGGATATTGGCCCTTATTTTCGGCACCAGCTTCGGGATTATCACCTTCATCGGGATGCTGATGTTGCTCCGAAGAAGAATAACCAACGAGCGGGTCCGGTTTGCCAGTAGCTTTCACGACTACTTTATTTTAATCTTGCTAATTATTGAAGCAGGTTTGGGCTTGGCATGTATTGAACGAACTGCCACAACCACCGTAGGCCAATACGCGGCACTAGGCGAATGGGCACAAAAAATTATCACCTTTCAACCCGATGCAGGAGCCGTTATTGCAAACCACAGCATCCTGTATAAAATTCATTTTACCATCGGGCTGATTATTTTTATGATATTTCCTTATACCAAACTGATGCACATTCTGGCTTTGCCAATTGCCTATTTTTTCAGATCGGGGTACCAGTTAATACGAAAGAGGGTTTATTAACTATCGTCAACTAATGATGTTCCCCTCCCCGCATCATTTTAAACAAGTGCAAAACTGCGGGGAAAATAGCGTCCATTGATTCTTCGGCCCCACGGGTTGAACCGGGTAAGGCCAGCACCAGGGTATTTCCGACAAGGCCGGCAACAGAGCGGGATAACATGGAATAAGGTGTACGTAACTGCCCATAAGCCCTGATTGTTTCTTCGATACCGGGTATGCGCCTGTCGATAATTGGGAGCAGAGCTTCGGGGGTACTATCTCGTTGCGAAAGACCGGTTCCGCCGGTGATGACGACCATATTAAGCTTATTGGCTGAATATTGCAGTACTCGATTCCGAATAATTTCGATCTCGTCAGGAATTATCATATAGTCATCCACAACAACATCGTGTTGTTTTAGCTTTGTTGAAATTGCTTTTCCGGAGCGGTCTTCTTTTTCGCCCGCACTAATCGTATCGGAACAAACGATAACAGCCGCATGAAATTCATCTTTTTCCCGGGTTTTTTCAAACTGGCTTTTACCTCCCTTTTTTTCAGCCAAGGCAATTTTTTCAATCACAATAACCGGGTCGATGGGTTTGAGCATATCGTAAACAGTAAGTGCGGCAACCGAAGCGGCATGCATGGCTTCCACTTCAACGCCTGTTTTATAAATGGTGCTGATTTCAGCTTCGATATAAATGCTCAACTCTTCGGTACGAAGCCGGATGGCTGCAAATTCAATGGGAAGAGGATGGCAGTCGGGAATCATATCGCTGGTTCGTTTGGCTGCGAAAAGCCCGGCAACTCGCGCTGCTTCAAAAACATCACCTTTTGGGACACGCTTTTCGGTTATCGCCTGAATGGTTTCTGCAAGGCTTACTTTTACCTCTGCTTGTGCAATGGCTGTGCGTAGTGAGTAGTTTTTATGCGTAATATTAATCATTTGTCCTATGGTTTAATTATATAACCGTTTATCCCAATCTTCTGTAAGCCCGGTTTCCAGTCTCCTAAGTGCTATGCTCTTCCAACTTTCGGCAAGTGGGGCAATTTGTGTCATTTCTTCCAGTAATTGCATGTTTTTTACATCGGTATATAAAACATGGAGTAACCTTTTTAAGCTCCATTCAGGCCAGTTGCGCTCAAGCAGTGTGAATGAGTTTCCTGTTTGTATCCACCCTTCTTCCAGCACCCGGTAATACCAGCCGGTACGCAGGCTGTCCTGCACCATGCGCGACATGTCCGGATGCCCGAACCTCAGGTTCAGCTTCCAACAGGGCTGCCTGGCCTGGCTAACCTCTAAAACAACCGAACCAACGCGGTATTTATCGCCAATGCAAACCGAAGATTCATCCATGCCCAAGGTCGAAATGTTTTCGCCAAACCCGCCTTCACACAATGCATTAGGGTTTGAAATGCCGGGTACATTTTTCCAGTATTGGTAATGCTCAAAAGCATAATGGTGAATGGCTTTATCCGGGCCACCATGATGCTTTTTATCAGCTTGGTTGTCATTGGCCAAGCCTGTTTTTAACACCCGTTCCCGTTCAAACGTCGCTATTTTTTTTATACCGCTCAACACTCCTTCGTGCCCCAAAGGTTCTATTTTTCCAGTTAAAAGCGTAACAATCTTCATCGTTCAAGTATTTTTTTTCCACACGTGTTTATCTTTTCCGAGTAATTCGCAGCCCCATACCGGCAATTCTGCTTTGATGCGCTCCACAATTTCGTTACAGGCATCAGTGCTTTCCCTGCGGTGTGGTGCCGAGGTGAACACAAAAAGGCAAATCTCGCCCACCTTTACCCGGCCCAAGCTATGATAAATATGCACACAAGTGACTGGGTATTTTGCAAAAATGGCCTCTCGGATTTCATGCGCTTTTTCGATGGCCATTTCTTCGTAGGCAGTGTATTCAATGGCCGTAACTGTTCCTTCTTTCAACTCGTCGCCCCGTACCTGTCCCAGAAAAATGGAATGAGCGCCAATTTCGGTCTGGGTGGCATGTTTCTGAACCGACTCGCTTATTTGGGCCGGTGGAATCGCGCCGCGGATGAATATATTTTTAGCTTTCTTTTCCATTCATATCAACTGTTTAACAGGTGAATCGGGATGTTCCACTCCTCCTGAAACCGAATAGATACTATTTCGCCCTAACTTTTCTCGCAACTGTATTGCCGCCAGTTTGCTACGAATTCCGTGCTGGCAAAACAGGAATATCGATGTTCCTTCTGAAAATAACTCGGACTTTTCGTTCAATTCTCCGTAAGGAATTTCAAGGCATTGGGAATTCGACCAGCGTGGCATCTCATCGGGTTCTCGAATGTCAACAAAAACTGACGATTTTGGATTTGAACGTTCAAGAGCTTCTTTCCACCCGACGTCGGCAACTACCAGGCAATCGATTGAATAACTGGCTTTTTGAAAAGCATCCAGTGTAACTGGACGTTTTTTTTGTGCTTCTTCATCGGAAATCAAATCAATTTCATAAAAGGAGTAGTTTTTCAAATTACAAACAAGCACTTTATTGATGAGGGACTCACCAATTCCGGTTGTCCACTTGATGGTTTCGGTTGCCTGCAACGTTCCTACAATGCCTGGCAAAACACCCAGCACCCCGGCTTCTGAGCAATTAGCAATTTCGCCGGAAGCCGGTATTTGCGGATACAAATCGCGGTAATTGGCAGTTCCTTTGCCAGCATTAAAAAGAGCAACCTGTCCTTCGAACCGGTATATTGCTCCGTAAACCAGGGGTTTGCCATATAAAACAGCTGCATCGTTCAACATGTACCGGGCAGCAAAATTGTCGGTGCTATCGATTAAAATGTCATACTGGGGCAGAATCTCCGAAATATTCCCAGGAGTAAGAAATTGGTCATAAACATTTACCTTAATATCAGGGTACCGTTCAGAAATAAACCTGGCGGCAGCAGATGCCTTGGGACTGCCGATATGATTAAAACCAAACAATACCTGGCGGTTCAGGTTCGATATTTCAACCCGGTCGCCGTCGGCAATACCAATGGTTCCCACACCGGCTGCTGCCAGGTAAAGGATAGCCGGGCAGCCTAATCCACCGGCACCGGCCACCAACACTTTTGCCGTTTGCAATTTCTGCTGACCTGCGTGTCCCAGTTCGGGCAATCTTATCTGGCGTTCAAATCGTTCCATTTTTATCATCTTATCCTCCGGAAAAAGGTGGCAACAAAGCTATTTCATCATTTGTGCTAAGCAATGTGTTTTGATGCACAATTTTCCTGTTTACTGCAAAAACAAACTTTATCCCTTCCAGTTGAGGGTATTCTTTCAACAATAACGAATATAGTTTATCCGTGTCGTCCGTAAACGAAATGGTGAAATTGTTTGTTCCTGTTTTTTCGGCAACAATCCCAAATAGTTTTATTTTGAGCGATTTTTTTTCCATCTTATCTATTTTCCGATGTTAGCAACTGCTTGACGGATGCCAACTGCAATACCGGTATTAAAAGGTATCTGAACGGTTTCTGGTTGAACAGGAATACTCTGCACCATGCGTAGAACATGCCCGCAACAGAAACCATAATTCAGCATCGGTAACCGAATGAAAGGCACTGAGCCCCAAAAACCGATGCGGAGTTTTTAAAAATAAACAGTGCACTCATTTTAAAGGAAATATACATTAACAGGGGTGCCGGCTTTTACAAAATCCGCGTCTTCCGGAAGCTCGGCAAAACAATCGGCTTTGGAAAAAGCAATGAGGTTAAACGATTGTTGGCCCTCTGTAAGGTGTACTTTCCCGTTTTCAATATATGCTTTCATAAAAAACGTAAATCCTTTCTTTTTAATACTATCCTGCGCCAAAGGGAGTGTTATATCGGGTTTCCATACGTTGTTGTGCCCCATAAAATAGCGAATGCACGGTTTTACATAGTGGTTAAAACAGCTTAGTGCGGAGACCGGGTTTCCAGGTAATGCAAACACCCATTTGTTTTCCAGTTTTCCGGCAAAAAAAGGTTTTCCAGGACGCTGTTTTACATTGTAAATCAATTTGTTTACCCCTAGTTTGGAGAGACTTGTTTTTACAAAATCGTAGTCGCCAACAGATATTCCACCACTAATAATAACCACATCGCTTTTATTCAGTTCCTTTTCAATATTATTTTGAAGTTCGGGTTCGTTGTCGGGTACACGGCAGGTATCTATTTTGCGGATACCCACTTCGTTGAGGGCAGCTTTCAGCATCGGGCTGTTGCTGTCGAAAATTGCTCCAACCGGCAACGGTTCGCCTGGCGTGCGCAGTTCGCTACCTGTTACAATAACCGATAGTACCGGTGGTGCAAATACTTTAACAGCTGCAAAACCAACGGATGCAAGTAGCCCCACGCTTCCGGCCGAAAGAAGCGTTCCCTGTTGTATCATCAACTCGCCTGTTTTAATCTGTGCTCCTTTGTACCGTACATTCGCACCCGTTTTAATTTCGGGAAGCACGCAGTAGATGGTATTTCCGTTTCGCTCAATTTGTTCCTGAGGAATTACCGTGTCGGCACCTTCAGGCATTGGAGAGCCCGTAAAAATACGGGCGGCTTCTCCCTTGCGAAGACAAAAATTTTTAGTTGAACCGGCCGGAATTTCGCCAACAACAGTCCAGTTATCACGGCTATTATCAAAGGCAAGTGCATAGCCATCCATCGCTGAATTATCGAAGGCAGGCACATCGGCAGGAGAAACAATATCGTTGTAAACAACATAGCCTGCTGCTTCGGAAACCTGAATTTCAGTGCTTTTTCCCCGGATTGAGTTTTCTTCCAATATTTTTCGTACTTCGTTTACCGAAATCATAATTGTTTTATCCTCCGATTTGAATCATACTTCTGTTTTCGATTTTTTCGGGGTCTATTTTTCTGTATCCATTTACAAACTGACCCCCCATTATTTCCTGCTTATCTGTAATCGATTGTCGGATTAACGTTTCAACCGATTCTCCTTTGCGGTATGCTCCCAGGATATCGACTTCGCTTTTCCCAAAAATACAATTTTTTATTTTGCCGTCGGCTGTCAGCCTGATGCGGTTACAATCCCCGCAAAAATGGTCGCTCATGGTGGTAATAAAGGCGATGGTACCTTCGTGTCCAATAACCTTATATTTTTTAGCGGTAGCATGTGGTTCGTCCCTAAGTTTTACCATATCGTAGCGGCTTGCGGCCATACTGAGTATCGCCGGGGCGGTTACTACTTTGTTGTTTTGCCACTGGTTGCCGGCGAAAGGCATAAATTCGATAAACCGCACGTGCAACGGAAGTTTCCGGGTTAATTCAATAAAATCGTACAATTCATTCTCAATAACACCTGCAATGGCAACTGTATTCAGTTTTACCCGGATGTTGTTTTCAATCAGGAGTAAAATATTCTCCCACACTTGTTTGAATGTATCCCGTTGTGTGATAGAACTGAAAACTTCGGGATTCAAAGAATCGAGGCTCACATTTACAGTTTGAATTCCAGATTCTTTAAACAAGCCGATAAACTTTCGCAATCGGGCACCGTTGGTTGTCAGGGTTAGTTCCACGGGTAAGGCTGAAAGGCGCCTGATAATGTCTTCCACACCATTTCGTACCAGTGGTTCTCCTCCGGTCAACCGGATTTTTTTTATTCCAAGCCCAACAAAAACTTTCGAAATCTCCTCTATTTCATCAACCTGCATCAGCCTGTTATTTGACAAAGAAGATACGTTGCCATTGGGCATACAATAGCGGCACCTGAAATTACATTGATCGGTTATTGAGATGCGTAGGTAGTTATGAATTCGGTCAAAACGGTCAATCATCATAGGGAACTCCTCAATTTAATTATTTTGTTTTTTTATAATTCCAAATCACCAGTTGATATGGCCTCCAAAGGTATGCAAACGGGTATACCAGAAAGTGCATAAACCGGGTGAACGGAATCATGCCCACCAGTATAAAAGCCGAAACAATATGTAACCGGATCATAAAAGGAAGTTGGGTAACTGCTGCCACATCGGGGGTAAATTTGAAAATGGAATACAAATAAGGCGTTAAAACCATAGCGAACCACGAAGAACCCCAACGAAAGAAGTAAGCAATCCACAAACCGGAAACGACTTGTACCAACAGCAAAAGGTAAACAAAAATATCCATCCGGGTTGTAACGATATGCAGCCGCTTCGTTCTTATTCGCCGAATTATAAGCAGTATTAAACCAATAAGAACCATAAGGGCAAAAGCAAAAGCCGTAAATTCAAGTATCTGTAGGCGCATCGGTACCTGGTTCCATGCGAGCACCGACCGCGGTACTAAAAAAGCGGTGAGATGTCCGAAAAACAGGAAAATCAATCCCCAGTGAAAGGGCCTGTTTCCAAAATACAACTGTTTGCTTTCGAGAAACTGGCTGGAAAGGGACGAAACCTGAAACCCGGAATAGCGATACCGGTAAATACCACCCAGCAAAAGACTTAAAATGGACAGATAGGGTAAAACCGCAAAGAAAAATACTCCATTCATAATACCATTTTTAAAATTTATTCCGATTTCTCATTTTATATCCCTCCACAGTGGAAGGCATTCAAAGGCCTTTGCTTTTTCCTGAGTACTGAAACTGAATTTTTCGAATTCAGTTTCGGGAAAGTCATTTTGCATGATTCCCAGCAGAATTTCAAGCATTCCTTTATACACGTTTTCATCCGGGTGAAAGGCCTGAACCATCTTTTCCAACGCGGGTACCATCATGGAAACAATCAATTCCTCGGCCAGTGATTTATCGCTTATTTTAGGCAAAAGCGAAAGCATGTTTGGCAGGTGGTCCGGAAGCTCAGTTCCGCAGGCGTTGTTTGCGCGCTCCTGTTCTGCTTTCATATTGGCCAGAAACACGCCCCGGTTGTAATCTTCGCCGTACAATACATAACCAATATCCAGAAAGCAGAGCGCTTGTACATCAAATGTGCCGATGTAGTATTCCTGTTGTTCAGCAAGCGTTTTTTCTTGCATATGTACAATAAATAAATCCAGTTTATGCCCTAGTTCGGGTAAGCGCTCCCAAACGATTCTCTGCCATTCTCCCGAAAAGTTTTCTCTTTCCGAAGAGGGATACCTGAAAACGTAGGATAGTGCGCTGTAATGTGTTAAATCTGTCATTTTATAATCCACGTTTTGGTTTCTTCATAAATCCGAAGCCTGTGCTTCCTTTGTGTATGTAGGTTTCTTCCATCATTTCAATGGCTTCCTCGCGGTGGGCCGGAGGTATAACAAACCGTTCTTCCAGTCGGGCCAGCGAAGTAAGCCGGTAAATATCGTCGGACGTTTCTGCTGTTAAACCAGTTTCCAGAAACGCTTTTTCCAGCTCTTCAGGGCCGATATCGCCAACGGTCACCTGTCTTCTATGCGTGCGTACGGTCATCAACTTTTTCAGAATATTGCCGATGACATTTACATTCCCGGCACTGAACATACTGGCGAGGTATTTTGTAGGAAGCCTCGGGTTTTCCATATCATCCCAGAGTGAAGCGCCCACCGAATTGTATTTGTTGTTATCGTTTATTTGTGCCATAGCTGGTAACAGCGGCATTACATAAAACAGGTTGGGCAATGTCCTGAATTCAGGATGTAGCGGCAGCGCCAGTCCCCATTCTTTTACATACTTCCATACCGGCGATTTTTGGGCTGCCTGTATGGTAGAGTCAGCAATGCCACATTTTTTTGCTTCGGCAATCACTTTCGGGTCGTTCGGGTCGAGATAGATATTGAGTTGTTTGCTTATCAAGTCTTTTTCATCGCAGGAAGCCACTTCGTGAATCCGGTCGGCATCGTACAACATTACCCCCAAGTAGCGAATCCGGCCCACGCACGAGTGCATACAGGCAGGGGCTTGGCCGGTTTCGAGCCTCGGGTAACACAGAATACACTTTTCTGATTTGCCGGTGTGCCAGTTATAGTACACTTTTTTGTAAGGGCAAGCTGTGATGCACATCCTCCAGGCCCGGCAACGCTCCTGGTTCACCAGCACAATGCCATCCTCGCCTCGTTTGTATATAGCACCCGACGGGCAGGCTGCCACACAAGCGGCATTGAGGCAGTGGTTACAGATACGCGGAAGGTAAAACATCACCATCCGTTCAAGTTGAAACATGGTTTCCTGTTCGGCGGGCGACAAATTTTTCAAATTCACGTCGTTTCTGGCATACTCGGGCGAACCTCCCAAATCGTCGTCCCAGTTGGGTCCCGACTTCGGCGTCATTTTTTCGCCAGTAATCATCGAAACCGGCTCGGCAGTTGGCTGGTCATCGCTTTCGGGCGAATCAAGCAGTTTTTCGTATTGGTAATTCCACGGTTCGTAATAATCATTCATGGTAGGCATGTGGGTATTGTGAAAAAGCTTTTTCAGCCCTTTGTTTTTTCCAACGCCTTTCAGATCAATAGATTCACTGTTTTTCTCCCAGCCTCCTTTATACATTTCCTGGTTTTCCCATTTTTTGGGATATCCGGTACCTGGTTTGGTTTCCACGTTGTTCCACCACATGTATTCGGCGCCTTTCCGGTCGGTCCAGGTATTTTTACAGGCAATAGAACATGTATGGCAACCAATGCATTTGTCAAGGTGGAAGACCATTGAAACTTGAGATCGTATATTCATAATTCCAGTTTTTTCCCGATTAGAAATTTACCTGTGCCATCTTTTTTACATAAACGTAAGTATCGCGGTTTACACCTACAGGTCCCCAGTAATTGATGTGGTAAGTAAATTGGCCGTAGCCGCCCACAAGCAAATTGGGTTTCAGGTGCACACGTGTGAGGCTATTGTGCCCACCGGCCCTACGGTTTCCGCGGCTTGGCGATTTAGGAACAGAATAGGTACGCTCGGGCGAGTGGTAAACAATGCAAATCCCCCTGGGAATACGCAGGCTTACACAGGCGCGCGTGCAATATACCCCGTTGTCGTTCAGTACTTCTACCCAATCGTTGTCTTTGATACCCATGTCGGCGGCGTCTTCTTCGTTGAGCCAGCAAGGTTCCATCCCACGCGAGAGAGTCAGCATCCGGAGAGTATCGCCATAGGTGGAATGGATGTGCCATTTTCCGTGAGGCGTTAGTACATTCAGCAATTTAGCAGAGCCGTCGGCAACGGTTTTACGCAGTTCGCCGTAAAGTTCTGGCTTTGGCGATGGTTTGTACGTGGGTAAATTTTCGCCAAAAAGAATGTATCCCTGGTGGTCGAGGTAAAGATGCTGCCGCCCGGTGAGCGTTCGCCAGGGAACCAGATATTCTATATTATACGAAAAAGCAGTATAAGCTCTGCCGTTTTCTGTTAATCCCGACCAGATAGGGGAATTGAGCAAGCGGTGAGGTTGAGACTGAAGATCCTTGTAGGTACACGATGTGTCGTTATTTACAGGTCGAAGATGACTTAAATCGAGGCCGGTATTTTTTTCTGCCGTTTGGTATGCCCGCTCACTCAACCTTCCGTTGGTGAGCGATGATAGTAAAAGTACAGCATCAATGGCTTCCACATCTTCTTTTATGGATGGATAGGTTTTGCCATCGATGGTATTTACCCGTTTCTCACTTTTTAGCAATTTTTCGTAATAATCGTCAACCCGGAAAGAAGTGCCATGTGCTCCAACCCCGTTTTTCACGTTATCGCCCAGGCTGGTAAAGCGGTTGTACAGTTGCGTGTAATCTCGTTCAACCATAACAATATCGTGCATCGTTTTTCCCGGAACGGGTTCACATTCCCCGGTAAACCAGTCTTTGATTTCTGTTTGGGATATTTCGCCTTTTGAGTCGTGGGTAATGGGGATATTTACAATGTCGGATTGTGGACCAGACAAATGTACCTTAGCTACTTCGCTGGTTACGCGAGCAATTTCGCGAAAAATCTCCCAGTCGGGTTTCGATTCCCAAACCGGTGAAATGGCTGCCGACAATGGGTGAATAAACGAGTGCATATCGGTGCTGTTCAAGTCTGCCTTTTCGTACCACGATGCGGCCGGGAGAACAATGTCGGAATACAAAGCCGACGTATCCATCCTGAAATTGAGATCCACAACCAGATCCATTTTTCCCTGCGGCGCATTTTCTTTCCATTCAATTTCCGTCACAAATTCACGGGCCACTTCGTCTGATATTTCGTTGTGATGGGTACCCAAGTAATGTTTCAGGAAATACTCGTGCCCTTTGGCGCTAGCCATTAGTGCATTACCGCGCCAGATGTACCAAACCCTCGGAAAGTTATCTTCCTCGTCCGGCTGGTTTACCGCATATTTTAATTCCCCGGTTTTTAGTTTTTCTATGATGTAATCCTGAATTTGTTTAAGGTCTTTTGCTCCCGATTTTTTGGCCTCTTGTGCAATTTCGAACGAGTTTTTGTTGTATTGCGGAAAGAATGGCATCCAGCCATTGCGCACCGATTTGGCAATAAGATCGGCTGAGTGTTGCGATGAAAAGTCGTTTTTTGGCACGGTATTGTAGTCGGCCTGGTTTCCATCGTAGCGCCACTGGTCGGAATGGATGTAATGCCAGATCGGTGCCTGCTGAAAACGCGGAGGGATTTTCCAGTCTTTACCCGACATGATGGTTCCCCAAGAGTCCTGCGGGGCCAGCTTTTCCTGCCCCACATAATGGTTCATTCCACCTCCGTTAACACCAACACAACCTGTAAGAATGAGCGACATGGTGGCGGCACGGTAAATCAGGTTGCTATGGTACCAGTGGTTAATTCCGGCACCGATAATTACCATGCACTTGCCGTTTGTAGCTTTAGCCGTATTGTACCATTCGCGTGCAAAGCGGATAACCGTATCTGCACTGATTCCGGTGTAGATTTCCTGCCAGGCGGGGGTATAAACTGCATCCGCATCGTTGTATCCGGTCGGAAAATCACCTTTCAGTCCACGGTCGATGCCATATTGTGCCATCATTAAATCGTAAACGGTAGTATAAATTATTTTACCGTTTTCGGTTTGAAGGTAGCGCACCGGCACCCCACGGCTGATGGTTTGTTTTTTATCGAAACGGGTAAATTCAACTTGTAAAACTTCGTCGTTATTACCGAGAAGGCTGATTAGTGGATTGTACCCTTCGCCGGTTTCGCCGTCTTTGTATTGCAGGTTCCAGCTACCTTTTTCTTCCTGCCAGCGGTGTCCCGAGCTACCTCGTGGGCAAACAAATTCGCCGCTGTCTTCATCGATGTTCAGGAACTTCCAGTCGCTGTTTTCAATATCTCTGTATTTTTTCAAAAGGTTTGCCCGCAGCAACCTTCCCGGAACATACCTGTCGCCTTCTTTATTGAGCTGTACTAAAAAAGGTGAGTCGGTATATTTTTTTGTGTAATCGATAAAGTAAGGAACCTGCTGCTCTGCGTGTGCTTCTTTCAAAATCACATGGGTTACCGCCATCCAGAAAGCTCCATCCTGTCCGGCATGAACCGGCACCCATTGGTCGGCGTACTTGGCTACCATGCTGAAATCGGGCGAAAAAACAACGGTTTTGGTTCCGTTGTGCCGCGATTCGGAAAAAAAGTGGACGTCGGGAGTTCGGGTCATTCCCAGGTTGGCACCCATAACGGCCACAAACTTGGAGTTGTACCAGTCGGCACTTTCACCCACATCGGTTTGTTCGCCCCATATTTCAGGAAACGAGTTGGGCAGGTCGCAGTACCAGTCGTAAAAGCTGAGATTTACGCCGCCAAACAATTGCAAAAACCGGGAACCTGCTGCAAAACTCATCATCGACATGGCCGGGATAGGCGAAAAACCGACTACGCGGTCGGGGCCGTATTTCTTTGCAGTGTAAATATTGGCTGCGCCGATTATCTCCAGGGCTTCATCCCATGTTATCCGGCGTAGGCCGCCTTTACCACGAGCTTTCTGGTAACGCTTGCGCATTTCAGGGTTCTGCTGAATGTTTTCCCAGGCCAACATTGCATCGCCGGTTTTTTCTTTTTCGGCGCGGAACAGATCAATTAATGCACCACGGATCATCGGGTATTTTACGCGTACCGGGCTGTATAAATACCACGAGAAGGAAATGCCGCGCTGGCATCCACGCGGTTCGTAATGGGGCAGGCTGTTTTCCAGCAGGGGATAATCGAGCGCCTGCGATTCCCAAACCACAATTCCGTCTTTTACATGGATGTTCCAACTGCACCCGCCGGTACAATTTACCCCGTGTGTACTCCGAACTGTTTTGTCGTGTTGCCAGCGGTTGCGATAGAATTCTTCCCACTGCCGGGCTTTCGGAGAAATCATGTCTTTAATCCAGCTCATAAAATTTGTTTTACATTTTTAAATAGCTTCAATTCGGTTTTATTTTATGATGGGAGTTTTCGATCATCGTAAATTATGTAAATGTGCACGAGTAAGAACAGGGCAAACACCATACTTAGTAAAAGAAAAATGAAGCCATCTTGTGTATCCTGCGTTTCCCCGTCATCCCGGCTATTCACCGACTGAAGCATAGCTGTAATGGCTTCCTTTTCATCATCGGTTAAATGTTTGTTGCGAAGTGCCACGTTCATTGGTGGAAACGGTGGATTTGAAAGAATTGCCTGAATACCGGCCGCTCCCAAACGCCCGTACGAACCGGTTAAATTGAAACTTAGCCGGCCACCGCCAATAATGCTTCCGTCATTAACCGAATGGCAAGCGTTGCAGGATGAAGCTCCGTTGGCAAATTTTTCGTACCCATAAAATAGTGCTTTGCCCCGTTTAATTAAATCAGGTGAATAGGAGATAGCTGTTGCCTTAGTTACAGTATCCGAAACCTGTTGCGTGGCAGTTGCCTCTTTTGCTGATGCTCCATCGCTTGTTTCTTTAATATAGCTCAGGATGCTTAAAATTTCGTCATCGCTATAGTTATTATCGGGCATCGGTATTTTGTACTTCTCAAAAAGTTCTGCGGCAAGCGAGTCTCCCGAATTCACCATTTTTTGCGAACTACGAATAAAACTAATCAGCCAGTCCTGCTTTCTCCTTTCGTTTATGCCAGCCAAATCAGGACCAATTAATTTTCCTCCATTGATGGTGTGACAGGCGATACAAGTAGTTTTAAATAAGCTTTCTCCTTTATTTTGAGCCTTAAGCGGAGAACTTAGGAACAACATCAAAACAATTACAGCAGAGAACAGTAGCTTATTCATGGTTGATTAGATTGATAGTTCTGGTACAATAAAAATAGAAAATTTAAGTGGATAAAAAACTCTTTTTATCAATTTTGATGGAATATTTTTTGTTTTTTCGATATTTATTAAACATAAAGCCATCTGGAACAAAAGCTATTTTTACTATTTCGGCTGAGACGAAAGCAGGAAAACACTGCTTTTTTACAAAACTGATTGCTGTTTTGGTTTTTTACGGGATATAAAGCAAAAGGTTCTTGTACGGTTCCCCGGCGAAGTTATAGATAGCATCGTGTGTCGGTTTATAACCCCACTTCATTTTGTATCCGGAAAAGTAGTTCAACCAATTTTTTCGAATAATAAAGTTGATGAAAGCAATAGTTTTTAAATTTAAAGTTTGAAACAGAGACCATGAAATCTGAAATAACCGGTATTATCCTTGCAGGAGGGCAGAGCAAACGCATGGGGACGAACAAGGCCTTTGTTCCGCTAAATGGCAAGTTATTAATTGATTATGCGTTTGATGTATTAACCGAAGTTACTCCGCACATTGTAATGAGTGTAGGCACTGAAATAGTCCACTATAAAAATTTAGCTGCTGTTCAGGATATTTTCCCGGGTTCAGGACCGCTGGGGGGAATCCATTCTGCACTTCAACATTCAGAAACAGAAATGAACCTGGTCCTTTCCTGCGACATGCCATTTGTTTCGGTGGAGTTGTTGCAGTTTTTAATTGAGGAAGCCACTAAAAATCAAAGCGACGTTACTTTGCCAGTTGACGAACATGGCGATTGGCAACCCTTGTGTGCTGTATACCGGAAGCGCATACTACCACATCTGGAAAATGCTATTTTACAGAAAGAATTCAAATTAAAAATGGTTATCGGGAAAGTTAATTATAACGCAATATCAATAGGGAAGGTGTACAAATTCTATCATCCCAATGCCTTTTTAAATATGAATACACCGGAAGATATTAAAGTAATATCTAAAAAATTAAAAAGCTACTAATCAACTTGTTGTAATGCTGAATGGTATGTTGGGAGCATACTTTTTGCAATAAGGCCAAGATATAGAGAAACCGGAACGAACAATTTATCTGGAGAAGAATTTCGCGTAGAAAGAATCAGTACACACGGCGATGGCACAAAACGGCAATTGGTACTGATTAATTTTAATATTCTGAAATATAGCCTGTTCTGATACGAATAATTTGTTCGCTTACTCGGGTAGCTACGTACGGGTTCTAAAAAACAATGAAATTAAAACCCGAAATAGGCTTGAAATTGAAATAGTGATTGATAAATGATGGCTATTCATTACCAGAAGAATGAACATTGTATATAAAACTAATTTTTAGAGCTTACCTAAAATGTATTCCCAGTTTGAAGTACCGCCGGATTTACAGCATTTAGTCTGTTTCTTTTACAAGATGGAACATCATCCTAAGGATGGCGTGTTACAAACCTTACTGCCATCCGGTGCCGAAATCAGCGGCTGGCAATATTACGGAAAATGGGAATTGCACTTGAATGATAAAAGCATCAACATTCAAAATACTTTACCCGATTTTTATTTGGTTGGTCAGCAAACCATATCATACAAACTGACTGCACAAAAGGGGTTGGCAGGTATTTTTGGGGCTGCGCTTTGGCCAGGAACCATTTTCAGGCTCACCGGAAAACCGGCTCATCTGTTTACAAATAATCCGCTGGGTTTGGGCGATGCATTTGAAGGCACAATTGTGCAAAACTATATTTCAGATTTTAAAAAGTCGGCCAATGACGAACAGAGGTTGCAGGTTTTGATTGATTTTTTCAGACAATTTAGGGCCGAAAATACAACAGGTATTTTTAACGAAGCAATGCAGCTGATTTATACAACAAAAGGCTGTATTTCTGTCAGCGAATTATGCGGTAAGTTGCATATCAACGAACGCTATTTGCAACGGCAGTTCAAACAGAAGGTTGGAGTAACGCCGTTAGCCTACCTGCAAATTATCCGTTTCAACAACGTATTTGCCCAATTGTCATCAACAGCCGAAGATATGCCTATCGAACCTTTAGCGATGATGTTTAGATATTATGATATTTCCCATTTCAATAAAGCACATAAGAAATATTTCCTTACAGCCCCTTCGAAACTTATGCTCGATAAATTGGCCCTGTTGCGTGAATTAATAGCGCAAGACCCTTACTTGCTGCAAATTCAGAAAAAGTACCACAACTGAAAGTTTGCCTGAATTTTTGTCGGTTTTTTACCGATGCACTTTTCCGGAAGTTCATACTTTGGTCTAACGTAGTATCTATTAAGGACGGATAACCGTGCAAAGGCAACCAATTTGTTATGGGAAATGCAAGTATAATATACTATCAGCCCCATCCTTTGTTAAAACCATTTATACTGCATTATATTGGTTTACGAAACACAACTCAGGATGATTATAAGGAAGTTACGCTATTCCCTTCCAACAATCCCATATTATGCTTCGATAAAGAAAGAAAACATTTTAAATCTTCGGAAGGTAAAATGTTTAACTTTTCAGCTTGTTTTCTGGGAACCAGTATTACGAGCAGCCAATTTGAAAAACTGGCTGATGAGGTTATACAAATCGTATTTAAGCCTTTTGGGGTTTTTAATCTATTCGGTATTCCGCAAGGCCAGTTGGTTAATTTAATATTGGACGCGTCGCTGGTTTTAAAGCAAATCGATGGGTTGACAACGCAATTGGAAAATGAAATTGAAAGTAGCTTTTCTCGTATCCAAAAAATAGAAGCTTGGCTGTTAAAACACTTATTGTCTCAAAAAAACGCCTCCCGCAGCCCTGTAATGATGGCCTGCGAAAAAATTAAAGAATCATGCGGAACAATTCCTATTAAATCGCTTTACAAGATGGTGGGGATGAGCGAACGCAGTTTTCGCTATCATTTTACAGAACAGACAGGTATAAGCCCTAAAGTATTTAGCCGGATTGTGCGTTTTAATAAAATAAACTCGATGTTAGAGACCGCAACTTCTGCTCCGGATTTGCAGGATATTATTTACAAGTTTGGATTCTTTGACCAAACACATTTTATAAACGAATGGAAATGGTTTTATGGAGACACGCCTTCCCGGTTAATAAAAAAGCAAACAAAATACCTTAACCTCAACGCGCTAATTTTTGCATAGCCAGGAACCGAATAGCTTTTATTGCCGTTTTTTACTATTTCATCTTAAGCCTGTGTAATAACTTTGTTTGCAGATAGCAAAACATTGTGATTATGAAAGCATTAAATCTATTGTGTCTCGGTTTCTTTTTCGCGGCCTTCATCCTTTCCTGCAATAAAGGCGATGACAGCCCGCAACCTGAACCCACAGTTGAAGAACTCCTAACTTCGGGCATGTGGTATTATGAAAGCCAATCGGGTTACCCCTTAAACGATTGTGATAGAAAGTCGAATTTACGTTTGTTGAAAAACGGAAACTTCGTTATTGAAGAGTACGACGACGACAGCGGCACATGCGAAAGGACAGAACCATATTCCGGAACTTGGGAACTGCATTCGGATGAAGTATTTGCCCTTGTTACCGGAACCTATATCCTCGAATATACCATTGTTAGCATTACCGACACAAAATTGGTACTTCAATACAGCGGGGGAGGCAGTACGCCGGCAACATTCATTCTGGATAAAAACCCCGGAAATGGATAAACAATGAATAAAATACGGAAAAAATGAAAACAAAAATCTTGCGCTTTTCGGTAATTGTATTTTTACTGTCAGCGGGTACAGCAGATGCACAAATTTTAGAAAAAATAGGAAAACGTGCCCAAAAAAGTGCCGAGCGGACAGTAGAGCGTCGTATAGAAAAGGAATCATCTGAAAAAACCGATGATGTACTGGATAAAGTGTTTGAAAATGACAAAAAAACCGGCAAAAAAAAGCAAGCAGAGAAGGCTAATCCATCCAACAATAAAAGCCAGCAAAACCGATCCGAATCAGTGGGTGCCAACGATCCCGAGATGAATTTAACGGGAACGGTTATTTTTTCAGACGATTTTAATACCACACCGGAAGGTGACTTTCCGGGAAAATTCATCAGCAGTTCGGGAGGCGAAATCGTCCGGTTGGGCGCGGTAAACGGGTTGAAGTTTTACCCGAACAGCAACGTAGTGCCCAACTTAAAAAACCTTCCCGATAACTTTGCGCTGGAATTTGACCTGACACTCGAAAATGTTCCACCAAGCCTTTACCGAACCGCGTTTAACGTCTATTTTCAGGAGCTGGACAAATTGAAGCACGATGACCCGAAAAACAAGTATGGAGCAGTCGGGTTTTCGCTTTGGGGCGATGCGAAGGAACATCAGATAGACCTGTTCAATAAAAACGCTTCGTATGAAATCGAAGAAAAAATTCCGTACAATGTCAATTCGAATATCATTGATAAAACCGCGAAGTTATTGCTTTTGAAAAACGGGACCCGGTTGCGATTGTTCATCAACGGGCAAAAGATTTTAGATTCCCCGAACCTCTTGCAGGGAGTAAAAGTCAATCGCATCAATTTCCGGTTGAATGGAACGAAAAAAGATGAACATTCGTTTATTATTAGTAATCTGAAAGTAACTTCGATAAATGACGATTTGCGTACGCAACTGATTGAAAAAGGCGAATTTACAACCAATAATATCCTGTTTGCTTCGGGTTCCGATAAAATTCAACCGTCATCGTACAACATTCTCAACGAAATAGCCGATGCTATCAAATCCGATGCTTCCGTTTTCCAAATCATTGGCCACACCGACAGCGACGGAGAAGGCAATTCCAACTTGGCTTTATCCAAAAAACGAGCGGAAAGCGTGAAAGATTACCTGGTATCGAAAGGTATTTCCGCCTCGCGACTGCAAACCGAAGGTAAAGGTGAAAATGAACCGGTGGTTTCCAATTCCACTCCCGAAGGGAAAGCGCAGAACAGGAGGGTGGAGTTTAAACGAAAGTAAGCGTGGATAGGTTGTGGCGGATAGTTTTTTTCTAAGCCGCTAATTACAAGATGATAAGACTAAAATTAATTTAAAATAGACTAAAATGAAAAATCGAATAAATTGTATTGTCATTATTTTTACAATGACAGCGTTGGCACTGTCGTGTTCAAAAAACAACGATAACCCGGTACCAGAACAGACCTGCCGAATCACAAGCATCACTTCTTCATCGAGCGGCGTTCCGGCTAGTTACTTCAGTTATAACGATGATGGCCGGGTACGGGAAATCAGACAAGGCGATAATGTCGTTAAAAATTTTGTTTACAGCGGGCCCAACACCATTATAATGACCTATATTAGTGGAATTTTTGACATGAAAATAATCTTGACCTGGGACGATAATGGCTTTGTTCTTAACAGAAGGGAAGAATTTAATGAAACAGGTACAGACTGGTACAACATTTCGTTTGAGTACAACGATATGCAGCTTTCTCGTTCAGTTTCTACCAATAGTAGGGGTATTACCCGGGGTATAACTACGTATAGTTGGGAAAACGGAAACCTGGCAAGTAAAATAACACCCAACACAACTCTGCAATACGAATACTATACCGATAAGCCGATGCAGTTGGGCGATTATTCGGGGACACACGACGATCTTCGGAATTATGGTGCTGAAAATGCCATTCACAAAAATAAGAATTTAGTAAAAAGCATTTTTATTACCAACCGAAGTACCGGCAGTTCATCGACTCAGAATTGGAGTTATGAATTTGATAGCTTGGGTAAAATAGTTGCCGCCGTATCTCTTTTAGGCTCCACTTCCACCAGGTGGGATTACGAATATGAATGCGAATAACCGTGATGTATGAAAGCTGCTTTTGTATTTATGTTGCTGCTGGCTCCATTTGCCGGTTTATTGGCCCAGCCGGGCTATACGGTAGCAACAGGCGAAGCCGTTTGGGGCGGAATGCGCGAATACCGGGATGAATCGCTGACCAGCACAGGGGCAATCACCGATGGTGGTTCGGCTTTTCTTTTAGAAAGCCTGATGCCCTCCAACCCGATCAATAATATGGATAATTACTCGTTTGATTATAAACTAAAAAGTTACATTACCACACCCATTTACAAAGGGCCGGTTGTATATTATGTAAATAGTAACGATGGAAGTATCGCTTTTACGGCCGATGAAAATCCGGAAATAAAACACCATTTAAGTGCCTATTTGGTAGAGCCACATTTTGGCATTCGCAAAGCAAACGGCAATATACTTGTTTGTGGTTTATACCGGAATGACCAAACCGGGGACATGGAAAAACGTGGAATGGATATTGGCAATAACACGCCCCTGAAAACACTGTTCACAGAAACGATTGCCGACCAAATGACCTGGCTGAATAGTGCAGAACCTTTATCAGGTGAAGGTTTGGATGATGCCCTCACACCCGGGCAAATAGAAATAGTAGAGTCTAGTTTGGTAGAAAGTAAACGGGGCCGTGTGGCCAGTAGTAGCGGTACCACAGACCAGATCATTGATTTTTATTTCATTCCATTTCCCGTTATGGAACGAATATCCACGCCTTTTATGGGTGTAAATGTGGGCATCATGAAAGATTTTAAAAAGAAAATAAATTCTTTGGTTATCTACGCTGTTGTGCGAAACGTGGATTGGAAAGGAGGCAAAACCAATTTACATTTTTATTTGGATGGATTATATCAAGCTAATGCTACATTTAGTCCTGCCGCATATAAAGTTGCAACTGCCTTCAACAAACAAGGGATGAAGGATGGCAAGCAATTTCAGGAGGAATTGATGACAATAGGGCTAAGGATTAAGCAGCTTTCCCAACTTATTGCCGATTGCCCCAAAGGCAGTGCTGGCGCAGCTTGCAGAGAACCCTACAAGCGAGAAAAGAAAGAACTCGAAGCAACCATAGAGCAAAAGACGAAAGAATTTATGCAGCAGCATAAGTTGGAATAGCTGGAACGACTAAAAAAGGAAGCTGCCCGGTTCAAAAACCAGACAGCTTCATCGTAATTGTGGGTTCCTTCCCCAAGAGGAACCGCTGTTCTATTTCCCCTTAATTGAGCAGAATTTGGCTTTCGCCTACTGTTTTTTAATGCCTTTCAGGCTTTTCTGGTCATCCACTTTCATCAGGCTAATGGCATAACCGCCGCCCGGTGCACAATTCAATTCAAACTTACTTTTGCTGGTAACCACGTATTTATTAATCTGGTAGGCTTTGGGCTTGTTGCGGTAGTGCGCATCTTTTCCATCGGTATAAACGGTAGCCAGATAAGTTTGTCCGACCGGTAAAAAGTCGAGGCTGATGTTCGACACCCGTGGCTCTTCGTCGTTGGTGCGGCCAACAAACCAGTTTTCGGCGCCTTTTTGTTTACGGGCATAGGTAATGTAGTCGCCCGGTTCGGCTTCCAGAACTTTGGTGTCATCCCAATCAACCGGCACATCCACAATAAATTGAAATGCATCAGGGTGTTTTTCGTAAGTCTCTGGCAAGTCGGCCGCCATTTGCAGCGGACTGTACATGGTTACATACAAAGCCAGCTGGCGGGCAATGGTTGTATTTACCCACGAGTTGTTGCCGGGGTTGTATTGGCTTACATCCTGCTCAAAAATACCGGGGGTATAGTCCATCGGGCCACCAACCAGCCGGGTAAAAGGCAAGATGGTGGTGTGGTCGGGTGTGTTGCCGCCAAAGGCTTCGTACTCGGTGCCGCGTGCCGACTCGTTGCCAATCAGGTTGGGCCAGGTACGGCACAATCCCGTCGGACGCACGGCTTCATGAGCGTTCACCATAATTTTGTATTCGGCAGCTTTCTCAACAGCATACAAATAGTGGTTCACCATGTATTGGCTGTAATGGGTTTCGCCGCGCGGAATCATGTCGCCCACATAGCCGCTTTTTACCGCATGGTACCCATTGTCGGCCATAAATTGGTAAGCTTTATCCATGTGGCGCTCGTAATTGCGCACCGAACCCGAGGTTTCGTGGTGCATAATCATCTGTACCCCTTTTGATTGAGCATAGTCGCGAATTTCGGACACATTAAAATCGGGGTAGGGGCTTACAAAGTCGAACACGTAGTCCTTCGATTTTCCAAACCAGTCCTCCCAACCCACATTCCAGCCTTCAACCAACACCCCATCAAAACCATACTTGGCCGCAAAGTCAATGTATTCTTTCACATGGGACGTATTGGCGGCGTGTTTGCCATTGGGCGTTAATTTCGAGAAGTCGGTTACGCCCAGCTGAACGCTTGGTACATCGGCATAAGCCCAGGTGCTTTTCCCGGTAATCATTTCCCACCAAACGCCAACGTATTTCACTGGTTTAATCCACGATGTGTCGGTAATTTTGCTGGGTTCGTTCAGGTTGAGGGTGATGTGCGAGAGCAGGATGTCGCCAGCTTTGTCCGATACGATAACGGTACGCCAGGGCGAGGTGCAGGGAGCCTGCATGTAGCCTTTGTCGCCACGGGCATCGGGCGTGAGATGCGAGCTGAACACCATGTTTTTGTCGTCCAAATCGAGGTGCATGGCGGCATAGTTCACTAAGGCTGCTTCGTGCAGGTTAATGTATAAACCATCGTCCGATTTCAGCATCAGCGCTGTTTGTACGCTGGTTGGGCCGGCTGCTTTTTGCGAAGCATTGGGTGTAATGGCTTCTTTCATCAAGCCCCGGATTTCGGACAGGCGCGATTTGTGGTAGCTGTATTCCTGCGTGTCGTAGTCGCCCGGAATCCACCAGGCCGTGAGGTCACCCGGCATGGCAAATTGGGTTTTTTCTTCTTTTATAACGAAATAATTGAGTTTGGGCTGCTCCGGAAACTCATAGCGGAAGCCCAAACCATCGTCGAACAGGCGGAAGCGGACAATGACCAGCCTCTCTGTTGACGGTTGTTTCAGCGTGACAGCCATTTCGTTGTAATGGTTCCGAATGGTTTTTTCTTCGCCCCAAACGGGGTTCCAGTTTTCGTCAAACGTGCTGCGGTCAACTTTATCAAGCACAAAACTGTCAAGCATATCGGGTTCCAGTTTGAAATCGAAGCCCAACTTACTGTCTTTAATCACGGGCAAACCTTTGTAGGTGAGGTTGTACACAGCGTTTCCGTTTTCTACTTTAAAGTCCAGCTTTTGTTTGCCGTTGGGCGAGAGCAGTTCCTCCGTCCGCCCGATAAGTACCAGAAAAAGCAGGGCTATTATCAATCCAATTTGTTTCATGTCTTTTATTGATTGTTATTTATTTCGATTTAATAAATTTTCGGTTTGTTATACCTGCTGAAGTTTGAACGCGGATAAGATACAACCCTTCGCTTAAATCGCCAATGGGCACGTCAATCGTGGTGTTCCCGGGTTTTAGCAGACGAAGGATTTTTCCGTCAAGCGAGGCAATTTGCAGGTTTTCAATTTTTTCTTCTGTTTCAACCCGAATTGTTGAACTGGCAGGATTGGGATAAAGCTTGAAGGTTTCGTCTTGTTCTTCCGGATCGGGAGTTCCGGGATCCGAATCGCCGAAGGCCGGAAGCTGCACGTCGGAATAAAGGCGGTATTCGCCGGGCTGCAAGGTTAGCGACATGCTTGTTGACGTTGCCGTTAGTTGATTACCGGTGAAAAACTCGTACCAGGTTCCGATATGTTGGAACGGGGCCGAAATAGTTGTTGCTGTCACTCCAAAGTTGCCGATAACCGTTACATGGTGGCTACCGCTTACCAATTGCAGTGTTTTGCCTGTTCCGGTTAAATTCCGGGTTTCGGTGCCCGAGTTAAATACCGCGTATTGCTTGCGCAGGCGGAGCATAGCCGAGTAAACTTCAAAAAGTTTCAGCCGGTCGGCATCGTCCAGATAATCCCAGCGAACGGGCTTTTCGCCAACCCGGTCGTTGTAATCGATGGAATAGTCGTAACCCAATTCGCCAAACTGCCAAATCATTTTTGGACCGGCCAGGCTGAAGAAGAATACGGCGGCCATTTCGTTTCGCTTCAATGCAGTGGCGAGTGTTTTAATAGTATAGCTTCCCGAGGAATTCCCATAGGCTATGTTTTTATACATCAGGCGTTCTTCGTCGTGGCTTTCCATGTAGGCCACCAAACCGGGCTGGGCAAACCCGCGCGCTTGGTATGACGACCATGCGAAATCCCAACCGTCGCTCCAGCCCATCGTTGCCTGGTTATAGGCATAGTTGGAATTTCCCCATACCATCATGCCATTGCTGTAACTGGTTAGTTCCAGCTCTTCGTTGTTGGGCGCAAAATGTTCCAGAATGATGTATGCGGTGGGTTTTACGCGCCAGATATGGTCGGACATGCGTTTCAGGATGGCAATACGCGGCGCATCATAAGCCGACCCGTCGCCGGGCGTGTTGGTAAAGCCTTTGGTAAAGTCGAAGCGGAAGCCGTCAACCTTGTACTCGGTCATCCAGTAGCTGGTTACCGTGTCAACAAACGCTTTGGTATAGCTGCTCTCGTGGTTAAAATCGGAACCCCACGAATAGGTGGAGTTGGGCGATGTGGCGTTAAACCAGGGATTGTTTGCCGCCGGGCGGTTATTGGCTGCATCCCAATACAATTGTACCAGCGGGCAGCTGTTGTAGGCATGGTTGAGCACCATATCCTGAATAACAATCATTCCACGCCCATGTATCGAGTCAATCAGTTCTTTTAAATCGTTTTTGGTGCCGTAGGCTTTGTCGGGTGCAAAATAAAAGTTGGGGTTGTAGCCCCAGCTGCTGTTTCCTTCAAACTCGCTAAACGGCATCAGCTCAATGGCGTTCACCCCAAGCTGCTGCAAATAGCCCAACTTCCCGATAGTGGCTTTGTAAGTACCCTCTTCTGTAAAATCACGGATTAGCAACTCGTAAATGTTCAGTTTTTCTTTGGCCGGTAGGGTAAATGAAGCGCTTTTCCATTGGTAAGCGCTCTGTTCGGTTTGCAATACCGATGCACGGCCAACCGCCTTGCCTGTAGGATAGGCCGGAATATTGGGGTAAACTGACGCAGAAATGTAAGAGTCGTCGTACGGGTCGGCAATTTTGTCGCAGTACGGATCGGCGACCTGAACCTCGCCGTCAATCCAATACTGGTAAACGTATTCTTTTCCTGCAGTCAGGTTGTTGAGGGTGAGCCAGAACAGTTCTCCGTCTTTTTTTAGTTGGTAGTCGGCGCTGGCTGTCCAGTTATTGAAGTCGCCCAGCACATACACGTTGGTTTTTCCCGGTGCCTGTAGCACCAGGCCAACTTCGGTATTGCTGAGGTAATTAATTCCCTTTTTATAATTTGAAGGTTTGTTTTGAACCGTTGGCTCGGGGCTGATATACAGCAATAGCGAATCTTTGACTGTTTGCCCATCGAGGGTGGCTACGGCAAAAAGCCACTGGTAGCCGGTTTCGGTAAACGTATGGGTGGTTGAAATGGCATTGCCTGTTGTTGATGCCAATACTGTTTGGTTTAGCTTGAGGGTTAAATTGGTAACGCCCGAGCTAATAGCCGAAAACGTTGTGTTTTGGTTTTGCTGAAAGAATGTTTGGGTTGATGGCGAAGTAATGGAAACAACAAGCGACGATTGGTAAACGTCAATAAACAAGTCTTCCGATTGTTTGCTGCCATCGGCCGAGCGAAAAACAAAGCAGAGTTTGGTTACCATTTCGTTGGCAGGAACCGCGTAGTAGCTCATAATATCGGGCGAAATAACCAGTTGGTAGCTCGTGCCGCCAATGTAAGTCAATTGCGGTTGGGTGCTGTTGTTGCCCCAGCTTCCGATGACATGTTGCCACGAATCGTTACCAGATATTTTGACCCCGGTGTGCGCATAAAGCGGACTGGAGTATGCTCCGAGCTTTGTGCTTTCGGCGCTGTTAAAAGTGATGGTGACCGAACCACTGGCGAGGGGAAAGGCCGGACTGGTTGTTAGTTGGGCTGAAAGATTCAACCCAACCAGGAATAAAAAAAGCAGGGTAAAAATAGTCTTCATTTTCCGATGCTTTAAAATTGAAAAAGCTACGGCAGTTCGGGCTGCCGATAGCTTTGAAAATTTGACAAAAGGCCACCGGGTAAAAACCGGCAGCCTTTTGAGTGAGTTAATTTTTAGTAACCGTAGCTTTCAATGTCCACGGGTTGAAGGTAACCGTATAATTACCAGCTTCGGAGATGGCAATATCTGCTCCACCCAGAGTTAGTGCATTCAGGTCGCCGCCGTAATTTACAGGCCAGTCGTCGTTGGCACGGAATTTAATTTTTGCAGCAGTCAAGTTGAGCGTTACGGTGAATGCTTGTTTGCTCGCACTCCATGCCATGTTTTGATCGGTGTCCCAACTTCCGGTAGCGTCGCCAATCAGACCCCAACGATTAATCTGGTATTTGTATTCATTGGGTACACTTAAGTCAAGTTCAATTGAGTAATCGCTGGCTTCAGTTAAAGCAATGTTGGCTTGGCCTGCACCCAGTGTACCGTCGGCGGCATCGCTACCGTAGTTGTAGTCCCACAGATGGTTTGCGCGGAACTTAATTAAAGCGGCGGTCAGTGCCATTGCTCCCTGCCATGTTTTTGAGGTGGCGTTGTAAGTCAGTGCTGTTTCATCATCCCAGCCATTTGGAGTCGCGTCACCGATAACACCCCAGTCTGTTTTCACTAACGAATAAGTCATGTCGTTCAGGTTTGCCCGAATGCGGTAATAGCCGTCGGCCGGAACAGGAATATCACCACCCGGGTTGGTTAGGTTTCCCGAACCGTCGTCGCCAAAGGTGTGTGCATTATCCCAACTGTGGTCGGTGGTTAGTTTGAAGGCGCTTCCTGTCAGGTAAACATAACCTTCGGCCAGTCCATTGCTGGTTGGGGTTGAGATAATGTACGAGGCATTGTCTGTATTACTCCAACTATTATAGTCACCTACCACCCAGAATTTGGTAATGTCGGCCAGGGTAGTGAACGAAATATCTTCACCATAAGCCGTACCAGCACTGTTAGTGGCATAAGCACGAACATGGTAATTCGTGTTCAGTGTCAAACTGCTTAGGTTAGTCACCCAATCGGTAACCGAAGCCGAAGCAGTAATCTTATTGTTGGCAATGGTTGGGTTTTCGCTGGTGGCATAAACCAAACCGCATTCCGTTACCGTTCCGCCCCCATTGTAGCTAATAGTTCCACCGGAAACAGCCGAAATTTTAGTGATTTCGGTTACTGCTTTTGTGCTAACCACGGGCAAACCTACCAATGTGGTAAAGCTTACAGCGGCGCCATAAGCGGTACCTGCGCTGTTGGTAGCATAGGCACGCACATAGTACAGCGTATTGCCGAGTAATCCAGTTAGGGTACTGGTAAATTCGCCGGTTCCATCGTCGTCGCTGGTTTTCGAGTCGGCAATGGTTGGTGCTGCCGATGTGCCCCATCATACCCCGCGGGCAGTAATGTCGGCGCCACCGGTAGCCATAACATTACCCCCGGCTGTTGCCGAGTTCGAAGTTATGGCCGAAGCCATTGTTGTGTAAACAGTTGCCAGAATGGGCAGGGTGGTGAAACTGATTTCTTCGCCGTAAACCGTGCCGCTTTCGTTAATTGCATAAGCCCGGGCGTAATACTTGGTGGCGTAGTTTAAACCGCTTAGTTGAACGTTGAACGCTGCGAGATTATCGTCGTCATCATAAACGGTTTTGTTGTCGGCCGTGGTTGGGTTGGCTTGCGTGGAGTAGCAGATGCCCCGCTCGCTGAAGCCGTCGCCTTGGGCCACAATAAACCCGGTCACTATTGCCGACTCCGACGTGATATTCATTTGGTTAGTGGTTCCCACCTGCGGGTCAAGCCGAACTTCCGACATGTCCTGGGTGCAGGAACTGACGAACGCTGACAAGAGCAGAATCAGGAAGCTGTATAGTACTAATCTTTTCATAAGGGTACAAATTTTATGGTTTCAAATTAATTTTTAACCAAGGTACAAGTTCCGGTCGCATCGTTAACAATGGTCAGGGTGATGGTGTAGTTCCCGGCAGTTACGGCAAGGTTGTCACCTCCTTGTGTTAAAGCAGCCGGAGTGCCGCCCAGGTTCCATGCCCATCCGTCGTTTTTGCGGAATTTTATATCACCGTCAATCAAATCGACGGTAATTTTCCAGGTACCGGTTTTTGCATCATAATCCATTTTCTGGTCGGGTGTGTCCCATCCGTTCGGGGTAGCCGACCCAATCAAACCAATCATGTAAGCTGTTTGGGTGAAGGTTCCTGCATTGATGTCGGCGCTAACGATAAACCAGCCGCTGTCGTCGGGGGAAATAGCGCTTCCGTTTGCAGCCAATGCTCCTCCAGTCATTCCATACGAAGTGTTGGTGTCCGGATCGAGTAGGGTGAAAGGGTTGGCCGTATTCAGCTTCACAAAACCTCCATATACACCGTTTCCGAGTGGTGATTCAATTTTCTGGTCAACGCCCGAATTTACTAAATCAAGACGAGGTAAGCCATAAGGGGTTACACTGGAAGTTTGTACTTCCGAGGTGTACTCGAAAGGGTCGGCACTGGTTCCGGGGGCTCCGGTACCGGCAGCTACAACCAGCACTGAGCGTAAGCGAAATTCGACAGAGCTGGCTTGGTCGGCTTCAAATTTTTTCAGCATCAGTCCATTCAAATCACTCTCTGTAATTTTTATCGATTCTACGCTGACTCCACTGAAAACAATGACCGGGTCGGCAAAGTTGGTTCCGGCAAGGGCTGCTTCGAGGAAATAGTTGGCCGAGGCGGCGAAACCGGGGTCAACCGGCTGACCGACAAACTCGAGCGTGTCGGTACCATTGGCGCGTTGCAAGGTCATGTCGGGCATGCTGACAATGACAGGGGCTATGGGGTTTTCGAGCATGTAAATCTTGTCCTCGTCTTTTTCGCACGACGAGAAGATGCCCAATAAGCCAAGTAGCATGAAATATCGTATGAAATTTTTATTCATGATGTTCAGTTTGACAGTTTAATAACCAGTATTTTGATCGATGTTAGAGTTAGCCGAAACTTCGTCGCCAGGGATGGGGAAGATGTTCATGTGGCTTGATGTTTGGGTACCGGCAAAAGTTCCACCTTTCCACTGCCACACGTAATCGCCGTTGGTGAACTGGCCAAAACGGACCAGGTCGGTACGGCGTTGGGCCTCGTAGTAAAACTCGCGTGCCCGTTCGTCCAGGATAAATTGAGCGGTCAGCTCGTCGGCAGTAATGTTTCCGTTGGTATTGCCAAAAGCACGTTCGCGGATTTGGTTGATGTCGGTCACCGCAGCTGCTTTGTCGTTCAACCTGAAGTTGGATTCAGCACGCATCATAAGTGCATCGGCATAGCGGAATATTGGGAAGTCGGTGCAGGCGTAAGCATCACTCCAGTTAGCCGATTTTTCGCCATCGTGGTTCAGTGCAGTGAATTTGTACACGCCAATGCCATAGTCGCCATTCGACGAGGCAGCGGGGATGTCCATGCTTTTCTTCATTTTCAGGTACACGCGCTGATCCGGGCATTGCGAGAACTCTACGTCGGTCACATCGACGGCTCCTTCGTAAGTGGACAGTGTGTCCACCAGGATGTTCATAAAATCTTTCCGGGCGCGGTTACCGTTCCAGTTTGTGTTTTCGGTCAGGCCGTGGTAGTCTTCTGCACGGATGTAAACAGCATCGCTGCTTGACTCAATAAGAAAGGTTGTTCCCACATAGCCTTGTGTGTAAATGCCATCCTGTTCCCATGCGAAAATCATTTCGGGGTTGCTATACCCGTCGTTGTCGCCGGCAAAGTTTTGGCGGTAATCGTCGGCCAGTTCATATTTTCCACTGCCAATTACTTTGTCGCAATAAATTTTGCAACTGTCGTATTTGGCCGTTCCGGTATATACCTCGGCATTCAGATAAACGCGGGCCAATAACATCCAGGCAGCAGCTTTATCGGCTTGCGGGTACGAAAAACCTGGTTCGCCCAGTTGGGTTTCAATATCCTGCAATTCGCTCACAATGTAGCGGAACAAATCGGCCCGCTTAATTTGATCGGGATAGAATTTACCAACACCGTCGTTTTCGGTTGTAAAGGGAGGGTTGGCGTACAAATCCATGAACCAGAAGTAAGCCAGGGCACGCAGGAAACGGGCTTCGGCATTATACTGCTGTACGTCTGCATCTTCGCTGCCATTAGTAAGGCGAATAAAATCGTTGGCATAGGTAATGCTTAAACCCAATCGTTGGTACAGCGCCGTCAGGAATGGGTTGCTGGGACTCCATGTTTGGGTGTTCAAGTCCGAAATGCCCACGTCGCCCCAAGCGCAAATAGCCTCATCTGTAGTAATTTCCTGCAGGTTCCAGAGCGCACGCATGGTGGTGAAGAAGTTCTCGTCGGAAGCGCTAATGTCGGCTCCGCCGTTGGCACCTTGACCGGCAATGATAAAGCTGGCATAAATTTTTGCCAATACCTGTTTCGTATATTCCGGATTATCGTTCAGGTTACCGGACATGATGGTATCCGGATCTTTGGAAGTCACATCCAAGTCGCCGGTGCACGCATTCATCATCCAGCCCGTAAATACGATTCCTATAATTATAATTATCTTTTTCATGTTTTTCAACCTTGAGTTAATTAGTAAGTAATGTTGAGGCCCAGCATGAATATTTGCGGACGCGGGTAGATGTTATTGTCGATACCACCGCTAATTTCTGGGTCGATTCCCGAATATTTGGTAATGGTCCAGATGTTTTGGGCGGTGAAGCTAACCCGGGCGCTCATCTTGTCAATCAGGTTCTTGAAGGTATATCCGGCGCTGATGTTGTCGAGTTTGAAGAACGAACCGTTTTCAACAAAATAGTCGCTGGTAAACTGGCGGGTAACAAATTGGGTGTCGTTCAGGTATTTTGGGAAGTTTTTCCAGTAACCGATTTGCGAAATCTGGTCGTACGAAGCACCTGCCGCAACCTGGTTATATACGTAGTTGCCAAAACTTGCACGGCTCGACATGGAGGCGTCGAAATTTTTCCAGTTAAAGCGGGCAGAGAAACCCAATAACACATCCGGATTTGGGTTTTTGTAGATGTATTTGTCGGCGTTGTCGCCGTTTACCACCCCGCCTTGTCCCGAAAGGTCTTCGTATAAACCTTCAATCGGCATACCGTTAGGGTAGTAAATTTGTTTGTTTACAAAGAATGAATAGGCTGTATTGCCCACGCGGGTTACTTGTTTTTGACCGGTAAAGGCATCGCCGTAAAGGATTCCGATATAGTCGGGATCATCGTTCATCAGCAATTTGGTAATCTCATTCTTGTTGTAAGTCAGGTTGAAGCCCAAATCGAGCGACATATCTTCTTTTGAAACCGGGGTCAGGTTCAACGACAGTTCAACCCCTTTGTTTTCGAGGCTACCCACGTTGGTGAGCAAAGTGTTCGAAAAGTTGCTACCGGTTGGGATAGTTACCGTGTTCAGCAAATCGTTGGTGGTGCGTTTGTACACATCCAGGCTACCCGACAGGCGGTTGTTCCAGAAGCCAAAGTCGATACCAATGTTTTGTGTTTCGGTTTCTTCCCATTTAATGTTGGGGTCGTAAGCATTTGGACGTAAGGTTGAAATAAACTCTCCACCAATGGGGTAGTACGAACCTTCGGACGATGAAATGTAAAGCGCCTGTGCCGGATAGTCGTTACCAACATCTTGCTGGCCGGTAATACCCCAACCCAAACGTAATTTCATTTCGCTCACAGCGTCAACATCTTTCAAGAAGCTTTCTTCGTTCATTTTCCAGGCGAAAGCGGCCGAGGGGAACAAACCCCATTGGTTGTCGCCGATAAAGCGCGACGAGCCGTCGTTTCGCAAGGTGAACGTGAACAAGTATTTTTCGTTGTAGGTGTAATTTACACGGCCAAAGAACGAAACCAGGTAGTTTTCGTTAATGTTGATAGTTGTATCAGAATACAGGGTTTGGTCAACCCGATCCCTTGTCCAATCCCAGGTTTCGCGTTCGAAATGTTGCCACGAATAACCGGCTGTAGCATCAATCCGGCTTTTAATATTGTCCAAATCAACCTGGTAATTCATGTAAAAATCCAGCAGTTCGTTGTTGTTTTCAGCCGTATAATTACTCAGTTTACCTTGCCGGGGGCTGGTTAGGGTCGAAGGCGAAGTTACCGGGCGGTTGTTGTGCCCTTCGCTGGTGGTATAGTCTTTGGCCAAATTCAGGTTGGCACGCAGGTTTTTAATAAACGGAATGGCATAGTTGAACTGGATGTTGCCTACCCAGCGTTTCACGGTCGATTTGTTGTCGGCTTCCATCAATTGTTCAATCGGGTTGGGTGTTCCCAGGTTGGCACCGTAGTTTTCCCATTGGAAATAGCCGGCCGAATTTTCATTACCGTCATACACGGTTTGTGTCGGGTCCATGTTGATGGCTGAACCAAGGGCACCGGTGTCGCCAAAATTGTTGTCGGTAATCATCCCCTTCAGGTTCATGTTTACTTTCAAGGTTCCTTTAAACAAGCTTGGGTCCAGGCTCAACGAACCAGTCCAACGGTCCATATCGGTGTTTTTCATAATCCCGTCCTGTCCGGTATAACCCAGCGAAACACGGTAGGGAAGGGTTTTGTAAGCTCCCGATAAACTTAAATTGTGGTCTTGGGTGAAAGCATTGCGGAACAACATATCTTGCCAGTTGGTATTTGCGCTACCCAGGTTTTCCAGGTTTTCGGCTCCATACAAGTCAATATGGTCGAGGGCAATCTGGCGCAGCTCGTCGCCCGAGTACACGTCAATAAACTTGATGGCACTGGCTACCGATGTGTTCAGGTTATAGTTGATGCGCAATGGCGAACCCGCTTTCCCTTTTTTGGTGGTAATGAGGATAACACCGTTCGACGCGCGCGAGCCGTAAATAGCTGTTGCCGAAGCATCTTTCAGCACAGTGAAGGTTTCGATGTCGTTCGGGTTGACGAATGACAGGAAGTTACTGCTCCCCGAAACATTATTATTATCCAGTGGAACACCGTCGATAATAATTAACGGATCGTTGGAGGCATTCAACGAAGAACCGCCGCGCACGCGAATAGTCGATCCGGCCCCGGGGGCACCACCGGCGTTGGTAATGACCACCCCTGCACTTTTTCCCACCAGCAAATCCTGTGGCGAAGTAATGGCCCCTTGGTTAAAGTCGTCGGCGCTGATGGCGGTTACAGAGCCGGTAGCATCGCTCTTTTTTACGGTACCGTAACCAATAACCACAACTTCTTCCAGTTTTTCGGTATCAACGAAAAGTTTTACGTTGAGCGTTGTTGCGCCTGAAATAACCAACTCTGTTGTTTTGTAGCCAATATAAGAATACTGTACGGTAGCGCCGTTCTCAACTTTTAACGTGTAATCGCCGTCAAAGTTGGTGATGGTGCCATTGGTGGTACCCTGTACCAAGACTGTAACGCCGGGTAGCGGTTCGCCCGATTCACCGTCGGTAACCCTTCCGGAAATACTAACAGCCTGGGACCAGGCAAAATTGCTCACAAAGAGCCCCAAAGCCATTAGCAGGACATTTAAATTTTTACGAATAATCTTCATGTGTTTTTTATTAGTTCTTTAATTCAATCAGGTCATCTCGTTGATTCTCCACAACTGTTTTTTTTTCGATTTTTATTCCATTTCTTTTATCCGATGGCACAAGTATAGAAACTAGTTTTTAATTTTTTTTAACTAAAGATCAGGTATTCCTCTGCAAACGTTTGCGGTGACGTTTGCGCCAAATATGTTAAAAAACAGGTGGTTGCTGGTGGGTATTTGTTCGTGTGTTTTGAGGCAACAAATTGGCTTTTGTTCATTTTTGCCATTGCTGGTTTAAAACAGGTTTTAAGTTGCATAAAGTTGAAAAAGAGGAACTAAATAGTAAAAACACGACAACGTTATTTCTCAGAACTGCAATAATCATGGTTTCGGCGTGCAAACCGGCTCAACCCTGTTCCGATTAACGGTTTTGTTTTTATTTCTATATTGCATCACTTAACCGCGCCTAATGAAAAACGCTCCGATTACGATAAAAGACATCGCCCGCATTCTGGGAATCTCAGCATCGACTGTTTCGCGTGCGTTAAAGGATCATCCGGATATTAGTGTCGAAACTAAAAAGGCAGTAAACGAATTGGCGGCACAGCTGAAATACCAGCCCAACGCCATTGCACTGAGCTTGAAGCAAAGCCGGAGCAATACCATCGGGGTAATTATTCCGGAGATTGTTCACCACTTCTTTTCGTCGGTTATTAGTGGTATTGAAGATGTGGCTTACAACGCCGGATATACGGTAATGATTTGCCAGTCGAGCGAAAAATACGACCGCGAGGTGGCCAATGCCGATATGTTGGCTGCCCACCGGGTCGACGGGATTTTGGTTTCGATTGCTAAAGAATCGACCAATTTCGATCACCTGCACATGCTAAAGGACAAAGGCATTCCACTGGTTTTCTTCGATCGTATTGCATCTGGTATGGACTGCGACCAGGTGCTGATTGATGACGAAGAAGCTGCTTATAAGGCCACTAAGCATTTGATTGAGCATGGGCGGAAACGGATTGTACATTTCTCTGGCCCCGAAAACCTATTGATTGGGCGCAACCGGCGCGAAGGTTATTTGCGCGCTATCCGCGAAGCCGGTTTGCCCGAAGACCCTTCGTTAATTATTCAGGCTGACAATTATGAAAAGGCGGTGGTATCTGTGCGTGAACTGGTTGACAAAGGCCAGTTGCCCGACGGTATTTTCGCTACCAACGACCTGACCGCGGTGGGGGCGATGCAGGGATTACAAAAGTTAGGCGTTGAAATTCCGGGACAGATTGCCATTGTGGGTTTTAGCGACGGTCGTTTATCTGGAATTACAAACCCCACACTTACTTCGGTCGACCAGCATGGCTACGATATGGGAAGTATTGCTACCGAGATTCTGCTACAGCGAATCCAGAACGAGGATGAATCGTATACGCCGGTAACCCGGGTACTCGAAGGACGGCTTATTGTTCGCGAATCGTCAATCTAGTTTCAAGCTCCAAGTTTGAAGTTCCAAATTATAGGCTCCAAGTGTTGGAATTCGGGACTAGAATCTTTAATCGAAGGTTTTTTTTGCATTCTCGAAAAAAAAATCATTTAAGACAAACTTTTTTCGCAAACGTTTGAAATGGGCTTTTCAGGATAAAAAGTGCCTTTGATTGCTACTTTTACTGATTTACAGCAGCTTTTTAGATTTGGAAATTCGAAAAATGTCTGTTTATCTTTGCAGCAGATCATCCGATTTTTTACTCCGATTTTATTCCTTTTTTAGTCTGACTGGTTCAGATTCCGATAACGGGCAATGCGGTTGTTGGTAGCAATTGCTGTTGTATCCGCGTTGTTGAATCCTTTCAAATTCAAAATTATAAGGCCAACTGGCCTTAACTGATTAAACATTTATGAAGCTAAAACCTACTCTTCGTTTTTGGCAGATTTGGAATGTCAGCTTTGGTTTTTTGGGTATCCAAATAGGTTTTGCCCTACAAAGCGCCAACGTTAGCCGAATTCTGTCGAACCTGGGTGCCGATTTGCATTCGCTGTCTTTCTTCTGGCTGGCGGCTCCGGTTATGGGGCTCATTGTTCAGCCTATTGTGGGCGCAGCGAGCGACCGCACCTGGAACCGTTTCGGGCGTCGCGGCTCGTACATCCTGGGTGGCGCTTTTATAGCGGCAATTGCCATGTGGTTAATGCCTAACGCATCAGTCCTGGTGGCTGTAATACCGCCACTGGTGTTCGGAGCCCTTATGTTTGCGCTCATGGACGGCTCGTTCAACATTACCATGCAGCCTTTCCGGGCACTTGTTGCCGACATGGTTCCCGACAATCAGCGGACGCTGGGCTACTCGGTACAGAGTTTCCTGATTAACACCGGGGCGGTGGTTGGCTCAGTTCTGCCTTACTTCCTCACCAATATTTTGCACGTAAGCAACAAGGCTGCTGAGGGCGAAGTGCCCCCTTCAGTTATTTGGTCGTTCTATATTGGTGGAGCTATTTTGCTGCTCAGCGTACTTTGGACGGTTTTTCGAACCAAAGAATACCCGCCCGAAGTGTATTGCGAGCAAAATGGCATTGACTACGCAAAATGGCTCGAAGAAGGCAAGCAAAAGAAAAGCCTCGACGAAAAGCTCACTAACTTTTGGCACCTGTTTACAAACATGCCCAAAGTGATGGCGCTGTTGGCTATTGTACAATTCTTTTCGTGGTTCGCCCTTTATCTGATGTGGGTATATACCACGCCAGCCGTAGCACAACATGCATTTGGCACTGCAATTGGCGATGCTACATCCGACACCTATCAGGAAGCGGGCAACTGGGTGGGCATTTTATTTGGGGCCTACAGCCTGTTTGCCGCCTTATTCTCGCTGGCGATGACCAAAATTGCCGCTAAAATAGGTCGCAAAGCAACCTACAGTTTGGCTTTGTTGCTCGGGGGAGTAGGTTATATTTCCATGTATTTTCTCAATTCGCCTAATCTCTTGTTCTTTTCAATGGTGGGTATTGGTATCGCCTGGGCGGCAATCCTGGCAATGCCTTATTCCATTTTGTCCGAGTCGTTACCAGCCGACAAAATGGGGGTTTACATGGGAATTTTCAATTTTACCATTGCCGGCCCGCAAATTATTTCCGGTTTTTTGGGAGGTTACATTCTTCGGAACTTGTTCCACAACCAGGCCGTGTTTATGATGATTGTTTGCGGCGTATCTATGTTGCTGGGTGCTCTGGCAGTCAGCTTTGTTAAATTACCACAACAAAAGGAAAAATGAAAAAAATAACTGCCTGCCTTTTCGATTTGGACGGGGTGCTGGTAGATACGGCAAAATACCACTACTTGGCCTGGAAAGAATTGGCCGATGAGTTGGGGATTGTTTTTACCGAATCGCACAACGAACTGCTGAAAGGCGTGAGCCGTATGGACTCGCTCAATATTATCCTGAACCTTGGAAAGCTGGAACTGCAGCAAACAACCAAGGAAGAACTGGCCGATAAGAAAAACCAGGTATACTTGGAGTATATCCTGAAAATGGAAGAAGATGAGATTTTGCCGGGAGTACGGGCGTTTTTAACCGGCTTGCGCGAGCGTCGGATTGGGGTTGCGTTGGGGTCGGCCAGCAAAAATGCACCGCTTATTTTGAAACGCCTGCACATTGCCGACCTGTTTGACGCAGTAATTGACGGCACCACGGTAAACAAGGCCAAACCCGACCCCGAAGTTTTTCTGAAAGGCGCCGAAGCATTGAGCGCCCATCCCCACGAGTGTGTCGTTTTTGAAGATGCCATTGCCGGGGTTGAGGCGGCTAAGAATGCCGGAATGTATTGCATCGGGATTGGTAATCCGGCAACCCTGCACCAGGCCGACCTGGTTATTTCCGGATTTGACGGCGTTTTGCCCGAAGAATTATTTCAAAAAATATAACGACCTAAGTTAAAACAGAGATATGAAAAATTACATCATACATTCGGAATGGCAGGTTATCGAAGAAGGATTTGTTCCGGAGTACAACCGCATATCGGAGAGTCTGTTCAGTATTGGAAACGGACACACCGGGCAACGTGCCAATTTTGAAGAAAAGTACTCGGGCGACTCGCTACAGGGCAACTATGTAGCCGGCGTGTATTATCCCGATAAAACCCGCGTAGGCTGGTGGAAAAACGGCTATCCCGAATATTTTGCCAAGATTCTGAATGCCACCAACTGGATTGGATTATCGATTAAAATAGATGGCGAAGAGCTGGATTTGGCCACCGCAAACGTTGAAAGCTTCACCCGCGTGCTCGATATGCACAGCGCTTTGCTCACACGCCGGTTTAAAGCAACCTTGCCTTCGGGTAAGCAGGTTGAAGTCAACGCAGAGCGTTTTCTGAGCATTGCGAACAAAGAAATTGGCGCCATCCGCTATCGCCTGAAGGCCTTGAACTTTGGCGGTACACTGAGCATTTGCTCAACCCTGGACGGCGATGTGGTTAACCAGGATTCGAATTACGACGAGAAATTTTGGGTTGAAACAGACAAGTTTGTTGAGCCGTGCCGCTCACTGTTGCTCATGGAAACCAAAAAGACTTCGTTTTTCGTTTGCCACGGAATTTACACCAAGCTTTACCTCAACGGCATGGCATTAAAAGCTGCCCGGCACCCGTATGCCAGCGAAAAGTTTCTGGCAAATACCTTTGAGCTGGAACTTGCCGCAGGCGACGAGCTGTGCATCGAGAAATACATGGCAGTAAACTCTTCGCTCTATCAACCCAAAATTAATTTGATGGGTTTTGTGAAGCTGAAGCTGGACGAAGCCGTTGAAGCCGGTTTCGACACCTTGTTTGCCGCTCACAAAGCCAAGTGGGAAGAGCGCTGGGAAACGGCCGACATTGTAATTAAAGGCGATGTGGCCGCACAGCAGGGCATCCGCTTCAATATTTTCCAGCTGATGCAAACTTACTCGGGCGACGATGAACGGCTGAATATTGGCCCCAAAGGCTTTACCGGCGAGAAATACGGTGGTGTAACATACTGGGATACCGAAGCGTACTGCTTGCCTTTCTTTTTGGCAACTGCACCCCAGCTGGTTGCTAAAAACCTATTGCTGTACCGCCACAAACATTTGCAAAAAGCCATTGAAAATGCCGAAAAACTAGGCTTTACCAACGGTGCGGCCTTGTACCCGATGGTAACCATTAATGGCGAGGAATGTCACAACGAGTGGGAGATTACCTTCGAAGAAATTCACCGCAACGGGGCAATTGCTTACGCCATTTACAACTATGTGCACTATACCGGCGATAAAAATTACCTCGCGCCCTTCGGTTTTGAGGTGCTGCTGGGTATTTCGCGTTTTTGGGCGCAGCGTGTCAACTGGTCCGAAGACCGGAATGCTTGGGTGATGCTCGGTGTGACGGGGCCCAACGAATACGAAAACAATGTCAACAATAACTTCCATACTAACCGAATGGCCGTGTGGACACTTCAATATACACTTGAAGTGATTGAATACCTGCGAAAAGAACACCCGTACCTGTATAGCGAGCTGGCCCGCAAGTGGGCCTTTAACGAACAGGGCGAAACGGCGCTTTGGAAGGAAATTATCGGGAACATGCACTTCCCCTACGACTCGAAACGACAGGTTTACTTGCAGCAAGACGGCTTTCTGGACAAAGAAATTGCGCCGGCATCGAGCCTCAACCCGGCCGAACGCCCGATTAACCAGCATTGGTCGTGGGACCGCATTTTGCGCTCGTGCTACATTAAACAGGCCGATACTTTGCAGAGTTTTTACTGGTTCCGAAACGATTTTGATACCGAAACCTTGCGCCGCCACTTCGATTTTTACGAGCCAATTACCGTTCACGAGTCGTCGCTTTCATCGTGTATTCATGCCATTTTAGCTGCCTCTATCGGTCGCGAAGAAAAAGCCTACGAGATGTACCTGCGCACGGCCCGCCTCGATTTGGACGATTATAACAACGACACCGAGGATGGCCTGCACATTACCAGCATGGGCGGAACCTGGCTGGCCTTTGTGGAGGCTTTTGGCGGCATGAACGTGAAAAACGGCCAGTTGCACCTGAACCCCATTCTTCCAAAATCGTGGAACGCCTGGGCTTTCCGCATCAATTTTGCCGGTTCGCACCTCAAAATAAGTTTTGGCGACGAACTGAAAATTGTAAACCACAACCAGGGCGAAGTAGAGCTGGTGGTGTGGGGAAGCTGTTACAAGCTTGGCGGTAACAGCGAACTAATGCTCGAAAAGCAGTAATGGAAACCGGTCGTTATTGGATTTAATAAGGTTGATTAATGTTGAACAAGCTTGAAGGAAAGTTGAGCAGGGTTGAAGGAAGTTGAAGAAGCTTGACGGTTGCAAAATAACAACTTAATGACAATCAATAACCACAAATGACGCAAATTATACCAATAAAGGCAGTTAACGGCGAATGTCAGCGTAATGACCACCGAATGACATGCAATGACTACCAATGACAATTTAATGACAAGCTAATGAAACCTTATTTTGTTTTGTTTGTGCTGCTCGTTACGCAGTTCCAGCTGGTGCTGGCAAATGGTGTCGACCGGGTAGAGCCCCAGTTCTGGTGGGTGGGAATGAAGAACCCCAATTTGCAGCTTATGGTGCATGGCCCGGATATTGGCACATCCATGCCCACGATTAACTACCCGGGGGTCCGGCTCGAAAGTGTGGTTCGGGTAGAGAACCCGAATTACCTGTTTCTGAACCTGCAACTGGCTGCCAACGTACAACCCGGTTCGTTTCCGATTTACTTCAACCTGGGAAAAAAGAAACTGGCCGAATACCACTACGAACTGAAAGCGCGCGACGGGCATTCGTCCGAACGCGCCGGGTTTAACCCCTCGGATGTGATTTACCTGATTACGCCCGACCGATTTGCCAATGGCGATACCGCCAACGATGCCGTGCCCGGTATGAAAGAACTGCCCAACCGCGCCGACAAAGATGGCCGCCACGGCGGCGACCTGCGCGGCATCATTAACCACCTCGACTATATTGAAGGGCTCGGGTTTACAGCCGTTTGGCTCAATCCCGTGCTCGAAAACAACATGACACGCACCTCGTACCACGGCTACTCAACGACCGACTTTTACAAGGTTGACCCGCGCTATGGCAGCAACGCTGAGTACCTGGAACTATCCAAAAACTTGAAAAAGCGCGGCATGAAACTGATTATGGACATGATTTTTAACCACTGCGGCTCGGAACACTGGTGGATGAACGACATGCCCATGCCCGATTGGATTAACAATTACCCAAACTGGAAAGTCACCACACACCGCCGTCAGGTAAACCAAGACATTCATGCCGCCGAAGCCGATAAGCTTGATATGACCGACGGTTGGTTTGTTGAAACCATGCCCGACCTTAACCAGCGCAACCCTTACCTGGCAAGCTACCTTATTCAGAACAGCATTTGGTGGATTGAATACGTTGGGCTCGACGGCATCCGTCAAGATACCTGGCCATACCCCGATAAAGCCATGATGGCCCAATGGACCAAACGCGTGCTCGAAGAATACCCCAACTTCAACATTGTAGGCGAGGAGTGGAGCGGAAACCCGGCTATTGTGTCGTACTGGCAGCGCGGAAAGGTAAACAGCGACGGTTACCAGTGTTTTTTGCCCAGTTTAATGGACTTCCCGCTTCAGGGGGCGGCCAGCAGGGCTTTGAACAATGCCGAAACCTGGGACAATGGCCTGATTGAATTGTACGAAGCGCTGGCAAACGATTTTCAGTATGCCGACCCGTACAACCTGGTCGTTTTTCCGGATAACCACGACATGAGCCGCTTTTACACCCAGGTTGGCGAAGATGCCGGTAAGTTGAAGCTGGGATTAGCCTACTTTTTAACAATCCGGGGCATTCCGCAAATTTATTATGGCACCGAGGTGCTAATGAGCAACACCGGGACCGACGAACATGGCATTATCCGCAGCGACTATCCGGGTGGCTGGCCGGGCGATACGGCGAATGCCTTTACCGGCGAACAGCTCACCAGCGAGCAGAAGGACATGCAAAACTACCTCCGAACCATTCTGCACTGGCGCAAAACCAGCCAGGCGGCCCACTCCGGGCAACTGGTACACTTTGTGCCGCGCGACGGGCTTTATGTCTATTTCCGTACGGCCGATAAGAATAAGGTAATGGTTATACTGAATAAAAATACCGAGGGGAAAACCTTGGAAACAGCCCGTTTTGGCGAGATAATGGCCGGAAGCTCCTCGGGCCGCGACATTATTTCGTCGCGGGTAACGAACGATTTAACAAGCATTGAAGTCCCTGCCAAATCGGCCATGATTATTGAGCTGAAGTGAATTGTAGCAAGCATGTTGAACCATTCAATCGTCAAGCCCAACAAACCTTCACCCAGATAAACTTCATTTTAAATGAATACAAAACAGTTCGTCGTACCCATGCTATTGCTGGCGCTTATTGCTTGTCAGCCTAAACCGGCAACACATACAACCGAACAAACCGGCGCCGGTAAGCCCGTGGTTTACCAGGTTTTTACCCGCTTGTTTGGCAATACCAACACCAGCAACAAGCCTTGGGGCACCGTAGCCGAAAATGGGGTAGGGAAGTTCGCCGCGTTTACCGATACGGCACTCGATTCTATTCGCAGCATGGGCGTAACGCACATTTGGTACACCGGTGTACCACACCACGCGCTTATTGGCGACTACACGGCTTACGGAATCGGTAACGACGACCCCGATGTGGTGAAGGGCCGTGCAGGGTCGCCCTATGCCGTAAAAGATTATTACAACGTAAACCCCGACCTGGCTACCGACCCGGCCCGGCGGATGGAAGAGTTCGAGGCGCTGGTTGACCGCACGCACCGCCACGGCATGAACGTAATTATTGATATTGTGCCCAACCACGTGGCGCGGGCTTATCAATCCCTGTCGAAGCCCGATAGCGTAGCTGCTTTTGGCGAAAACGACGATACCACCGTTGAGTACCACCGCGACAATAGTTTCTACTACATTCCAGGCGAGGCTTTTCGTGTGCCCGAGCCGCAAAACGGCTATAAACCCCTTGGCGGCGAAGCCCACCCCCTGGCCGACGGAAAGTTTGACGAGTTTCCGGCCAAATGGACGGGTAACGGTTCGCGCAAGGCCCAACCCGATTTTAACGATTGGTACGAAACCGTGAAAGTGAACTACGGCGTGCGCCCCGACGGTACCCACGATTTTGACAGCCTGCCCGCTGGCTTTGCCAAACTGGATGACCGCGCCCATGCCAACTTTTGGAAGGGGAAACAGGTACCTGCTTCGTGGAAGAAGTTCCGCGACATTGCGCTGTTTTGGTTAGACAAAGGTGTTGACGGATTCCGTTACGATATGGCCGAAATGGTACCCGTTGAGTTCTGGAGCTACCTCAACTCGGCCATCAAACTAAAAAAGCCCGATGCTTTTCTGCTGGCCGAAGTGTATAACCCCGCCCTGTACCGCGACTACATCAACCTGGGTAAAATGGACTATTTGTATGATAAAGTTGAACTGTACGACACCTTGAAGCACATTATGCAGGGGCACGGAAGTACCGACCATATTGCGGCCATCCAAACGGGCCTGGCCGATATTGAAGGGCACATGCTGCACTTTTTAGAGAACCACGACGAGCAGCGCATTGCCAGTACCGGCTTTGCCGGCGATGCCCGAAAGGGAATGCCGGCAATGGTGGTATCGGCTTGTATTGGCACATCGCCAACCATGCTGTATGTTGGGCAGCACCTGGGCGAAGCCGCCACGGCCGATGCCGGTTTTGGTAGCGCTACCCGCACCACTATTTTCGACTACTGGGGCCTGCCTGCCCACCAGCGCTGGATGAACGGCGGCCTGTTTGATGGCGGGCAACTAAGCCCTGCCGAAAAAGAACTGCATCAATTTTACCGTACACTGCTGCGCTTTTCGGCTTCGGCCCCTGCGCTCAGGGGTTGGTACCACGACATTCATGCGTATAACCGCGCCAACACCAGTGGCTACACCAACAAGGTTTACGCCTTTGTACGCTCTGCCGAAGGGCAACGTTTAATTGTGCTGAGCAATTTTAGCCATGCAGAGGCGTACCAGTTTAGCTTGAAGCTCGACCCCGAAACCATAACAGCCTGGGAACTTGCCCCCGGCAATTATACCTTAACCGACCAGCTCGGCGAACGCCGCAACTACCACTTACAGGTGAACGAAACGGGCGCACAGCTTGCCGTTGCGCTTGCCCCACTACAATCGTTGATACTAGCGCTTGATTAAGGCAAAACTAATTGACTTAAAACCCAACTTCGTTTGTTTTTGCGGCTTTCTATTATTCGGATGGGCTGCACCCGACTGTTTTACCCCTGCCGTTTCTTTTTCTTCGGAATAAATTGAATGGCCGGGTTTATGCGTTTGAGCGCATGTACAAAACCGGCTTTATCCGTTGGCGAAACCAGTACCGGGTACTGCTTGCCGTGGTAAATGGCAAGCCTGTCGAGCGAGAGTGCCGGGGCGCTTAGCGGGTTGTTGGTTTCTTCAATTTTTGTAATCGTGCTTATTTCAATGGTGAGGTTGATAATAAAAAACGACTTTATGCGTAAGCGGTTCCCGTCAATTAAATAATAGGTAATTCGGAACAACCAAACAATAAAGGCACTTGTAAGCAAAATAACAAGCAAACCACTCCATGCGCGGTTAATGAGCATAAAAATACCTTCGCCTCCCAAAATGACAACCAGAAAAGCGACAATTCCCCAGCTTATTTTCGACGGGTATTTAATCATAGAGTTGATAGTTAATTTAAAACGAATGGACTATCACAAAAAGAATAGAAGTCCACAAATTACACAAATTTAACAGATTAAATAGCTACCGATAGGTTCAATTTCGCTTCATTCTGCATAACACAATAATCAGGCGTATTCTTTTTCCGTTAAAATACACCGTTCGTATTTCGTTAAAACAAGCAATTGGCTGTTTTCGGGCTTTAATGATAGCTTGAAGGCGATAAAACAGACCAAATAATATCGTTATTAATTTTTCAGAAAAAGCAAAAACACGTGAAAACGGTTTTTATAAAATTTTAAAAAGCAAAAACGCGTAAAAATGGTTTTTATAAAATTTTGAAAGCTGAAATACAAGAAAGCAGGCTTTAAAGAAATCTTAAAGCCTCGAAAATGCAAAAAGTTGCGTTTTATAGTTTTATAAAAGGTCGAAAACACACCAAAAAGCACTTTTATAAAATTATAATGCCCCAAAAACGCAAAAAAACGCTTTTTATAAAACCAGAAAGCCCCGAAAACGCAAGAAGTTGGCTTTTCAATAATTTAGAAAGCCCCGAAAACGCATTTAGCAAGCTTTTCAGTACTCCAGAAATGCCAAAATATGGTTCCGGTAGGCTATCTGAAAAATAAACAGGGTAAAAAAAGTTGGTTTAGCTGCAAAAACAAGCCCGGCCTGGCAAGGATAACAATAGCAGGAAAAAGCAAACTATTTATTTAAAATTCAGGGCAATATGTTGTTATCGAATCATTGGAATGTCGTAACTTTTCATCGGTAAACGAAACAAGCTATTGATAGCAGGCTTTACGCGCCGGGCAGTACCCTACAAACCTAGCCCTGTAAAAGGCAGGTGCAACGATGTATGTGATGA
>JBKEAN010000281.1:0-6379 GCA_047972415.1 Mangrovibacterium sp. | reverse complement strand
GAAGTGCGATGAAACAATAAAAGTTTTCGGTGTGCAAACGGCTGGCCAGTTTCGGACATGCCTGGAACGGGCTGCGGATACTGCTCCGCGAAGAACACAACGCGCGGCTTCATTTGGTAGCAGCCTTGGGCGTAGTTGCGCCGGTTTCGTTTTTAAGCTCAATACGGGCGAGTGGATGGCCCTGGTGTTGACCATCGCCTTGGTGCTGGCGCTCGAAATTGTGAACTCGGCCATCGAAAACATAGCCGATTTTATATCGCCCGGACAACACCCGCAGATTAAGAAGATAAAAGACCTGTCGGTTGCGGCCGTGCTGGTGGGGGCTGTGGCTGCGCTTATTGTTGGTTTGCTCCTGTTTATCCCTAAAGTGGTCGGGCTTTTCAGCTAACCGGGAGATGCGCAGTGTTTGTACGGTTGGCTGAACTCGGTTGTTCCTTCGGGGCGTGGCAATACACCTCTTCGCAAGTCAACCGGACGGTTGCGGGGGTAGTCGTTGGTAATTGGCATACAAACCGATTTGCCAGTAACCCGGCAGGTTGGACAGCATTTCAGCTGCGTTTGCCTCTTCGTTTCCAAAATGGTACCCTGCCAAGCAATGGTCGTTTAAATTCCAAGCTTTGGAATGGTGTCGACCAAAGGCTGGAACGGTGCCGACCCTTATCATGGCAGACTGTCTGCCATGATAAGGGCCGTTTTTGACTTGTTCAACAAGATCCCGGTTGTTTGGGAGCTTTATCACCAATTACTTTTGATTGACAAGGTTGCCCAGGATTTCAAAATCGCGTAATTTTTCGTCTTCGGTCATCGCTTCTGTGCAGCTGTTGCTGTATAGGTAGGCGATGCCCCGATAGCTCAATCGGCCCCGCATGGTCTTGTCTTTTTGGTACTGTATCAAACGAGGGCAGTCGGGGAAGAGTGTTTTTATGTTCTTATAATTTGCCCCAAGTTGTACTTTTACTGCGCTTTTTGCACCATCTTTTATCATAAATAAGTCTTCGAGCATTTCTAAACCAGTTTGTGAGCCGGTTCCCGAGTGCGGGCGGTTGGTGTAAAAAGAACACCTGGGGTATTCGGCCCTGATTTGCAATAAACAAGGCTTGTCTTTAATGTTTACATACCGATACACCGTTCCGTTAAACCGCTGAAAAGCTCCGGTATAAAAAGTCTTGACGAGGGTAATAAAATCCACGTCTTTGTAATCGATACCTGATCCTTCAATTTCTGTGTTTTTAATTTTACCATCGAATTGAATTTTTTCGCCGTTCTTCATGGTTATTTCACATTCGCCCCTTAGGTGCCAACCATTGCCCGAATGGGTACTGCCAGGAAATTGTGCAAACAATGGGAAGCTTGTCACTACGGTAAATAGCAGAAAGAATAGTTGTTTTTTCATCATGCGTTATCATTTTAAGCGGTTTTTTATCATCCTTTGGCTTAGTTCTCGTTAAATGAAAGCCGGGAAAGAAAACCTCACTAGGCTTTTATAAGCACCCGACTAGTCACAGACCCTGTATCGCAATAAATATACAAACAAAATAAAACTTAACTCTGAACTACTTCTAATTGCAATGCTGGTTGGTATGCCCGTTTAGTCGCAATTATCATTACAGGGCAGGGCATTTTCGTAATCCTCCTGGGTTATTTTAAACAAGTAACGTCCATTTCCTAGATTCTCATAGTTGGAGTGTTTGAATAGATTCCGGTTGATGGGCTCGGAAAATGTTTTAGAGTTGAAATCGTACGTGCAGGTGGTGAATCTACTTTCATTAAATACGATTTTAACAGAATCAGCTGCGAAGGCGGAGGTAGGTAGTTCTTCTAAAAAATTAGTCACAGGTATTTGTTCGAGTTGCCCCAATAACCTATCTCCTCTTGAACTGAGCACACTTGAAACGTCAGTATTCATATCGCTATTTGTTCTATTGTAATATTCTATAGTTATAGAAAATGTTGTTCCATTTTCTATAATATAAATTCTATCCTCCTGTCGAATCTCATTTTCAATACACCCAAGCATAGTCAAAAAGGCAAGGCATGCTATTCTCATTATTGTTTTCATAAATTCATATATTACCAATTACTAAATAATTCATCTAAATAAACGCTAGTTGGGTTACTGCTCCCACCTTTTATGTTGTTTTTCCAAGTATTCCAGCTTGTAGCACCGCGCAACGCTTGCTCTAATTGTTTAACGGTATAGCCATTCACCCTGTCTGAAGGGTAAGCTAAACCGTATAAACTCCGTTGATTTGCATTATCAATCATATCATACCCTGCCGATGTGTAAAAATTATTTTCAGCTATTGTTCTTGCTTGCCAATTCTGGTAATAGTACTCATAACTTGGTTGGCTAAACTTATTTTTATACCGATCCAGTGCAAAAATAATTTCAACCGTAGTTGCCCATGTTTCTAAGGTTCTAACGTCGCCCGGGTTTTGGTCGTTAAGGATTGCATCCGAAACATAGCCATCCCAAACGAGGTTGTTATACGAGTTTTTGTCCATATTCCAATGGGCAGCATGGGCAAGCTCGTGAATGGTGGTCCCAAAAACTTTATGGCTTTTCGATCCCCACTCCTTACTATCAATACAACTAGTCGCAATTATCATTACAGGGCAGGGCATTTTCGTAATCCTCCTGGGTTATTTTAAATAAGTAACGTTCATTTCCTAGATTCTCATAGTTGGAGTGTTTGAATAGATTCCGGTTGATGGGTTCGGAAAATGTATTTGTTATTGTATTAAACACGCAGACAAAAAACTTATTATTGATTATAACTATTGCTGAGTCTGCATCGTGAGCAAAAATCGGAAAATCTTCATTACTTGTAAAAAGCTGATCCTGTTCTACCTCGTTGATTAGTTGATTCCCTTCGCTATCTAAAGTGCCGGAGGTTGAATTGTTCATCAATCCATTAGATCTACTCAAAAATTTAATGTTTACAACCAGATTTGTTTCGTTTCGGATGATATACTCACGTTTATACTTACTCACTTCATTATTTGTGCAACTCAAAACAAGGAATAAAGCAGATGAAACAATTAAGCCTACTATTTTCATGTTTTTTATTTTAGTTCCAATTATTAAACAATTCATCTACAGAGCTTTCAGTGGGGTTGTTATTTCTTGCCTTGATGTTATCTCTCCACTCGTTCCAACTTTTCGCCCCTTTCAATCCATTCTCCAATTGCACAACGGTGTACCCACTAACGCGATCTATAGGATAATCAGCTCCGTATAAACTCCGTTGATTAATTACGTCAATCATATCAAACCCCGCGGAAGTATAGAAACGATTGGCGGTAGTCTTTAAAAACTGGAAATTATGATTTAAGTACTCATAACCAGGTTGGCTAAACTTATTTTTATACCGATCCAGTGCAAAAATAATTTCAACCGTAGTTGCCCATGTTTCTAAGGTTCTAACGTCGCCCGGGTTTTGGTCGTTAAGGATTGCATCCGAAATATAGCCATCCCAAACGAGGTTGTTGTACGAGTTTTTGTCCATATTCCAATGGGCAGCATGGGCAAGCTCGTGAATGGTGGTTCCAAAAACTTTATGGCTTTTCGATCCCCACTCCTTACTATCAACACAGCTAATCGCAAATGACAGGTAGAAGGCCGCCCCAATTAAATTGGAGCGACCGTCTGTCTCTCTGTAAAATTTAGTTTATTGGGGCCACAACATTTAGGGAAGATGAAACAAATGCCGCAAGCCCTTAATATATAGCACAAATGAGACCGTCTATTGCGATTGATCGTCAAACGTTAGCGCGCCGTTGTAGCTACCGATGAGGTTGGCAAACTCGGTAACCGGTTCGTTTCCGTAATAATTGGTTTCGAAAACAAAGGAAACGGAATAGGTCCCGTCGGCGTTTCGAACCAGGTTAAGGCTTACATCATCGAAGCCATCGTTCCAATATTCGCCCGAGGCATCGGTGTACGAAGCTTCCATAATTCGGTATCCGCTTGTCGAGTTTACCCGGAACTCCTGCTGCTCAAAGTCGTAACTGACGGTAGGTGTTCTCAGGTAAAAATAGAATTGGTTACCGGTTTCTTCGTCGAACAAATAAAGGTCGAACTCCAGGCGGCTTCCGCTCTGTCCGTAATAAATTAATGTACCCGAATGCAGCGTGCCCTTAGCGGTGATGCTTCCGTAGTTGTCCTCGGAGTAGCTACCGCCGGTCACTACCGCTTTAATGGTGGTGAAACTGAGCTGCGTTTCGCGGGTTATTCCGCCGGCATCAACGGCCACTACTTTTGCTTTATAGGTCCTATCTTCTTCCAACGCCGTGAAAGTGTAGCTGGTATCGCTTAGGGCCTCTTCAATCAACAGGTCGTCGAGGTAAACGGTATAAGTAATCGCAGTGCCTTCCGGATCCAGCGATTTGGTCCAGTGAATACTGGCCTCATCGGAACCAACATCGCCCAAGCTCAAGCTAAAAGCAGAAGGCGGATAATTGGTCACCGTAGTAAAATACGAGCTTTTCCTTTCTTCCAAACCACTGGTACTTTTGGCCACCACCAAAACAAAGTAATCGGTGCTGCTGGCCAATCCGGTAAACTGGTAGCTCATTGAGCCGTAGTCTGATGCAACCAAGGCATAATCGAGGCTGATGCTGTTATTCAGGTAAATATCGAAGCTAACCTGGCTGCCATCATTGGACAGCACCGGATCCCATTTAATGGAAGCAGTTGTTAAGCCGGTTTCTACTACCTGTATGCTCATGCCGGTTAAAGCAGGTTCAATCACTTCGTCAGTGTTGTCGTCGGTGCAGCTATACAGCAGGCTGAATAGTGCAAAAATTGTGATTAGTCGTTTCATCGGGTTTCGTTTAATTGTCCGCGTCTAAAAAATCAGGTTTACCATCGCCATCCGAGTCGAGCGCATCGTCGGGATTTCCGTCGCCATTGGGGTCGGCGTGTTCATTCACCGTCAGGCGGCCGTCGCCGTCATCATCGGTATCGTTCAGGTTAGGCTTTCCATCAGCATCCGTGTCGGTATAAACAAGGGTTCCGGCAGTGCAATCAATGACAATTTCGTAGTCGTCGTTAACGCCGTCGCCGTCGGTATCGGCAAATTCTTTCACATAGGTATAAGGGCCGGAATAGTCCAAGCGGAGTACCCTCCCGTCATACATGTTCGCGCACTGGCTGTAAGTAATGGTGCGGCTCACCGAGTCCATGGCTTGGAGGTTTAACCAGGTAACAATAATGTCGCCGGCCTGAAAATAGCGATCGAGCTGAAAACTACCGGCGGGTATCGGGTTATCAAAGGGGTTGAAATCCACGGCAAAATTGGCGGCTGTGTAACCTTCGGTAATGGCCGCATCGATGTAGCCACATGAAAGAGCCATGTTGTCGCCCACGTCAAAGCCTCCATCAGAATAGGTTTCCATTGCATAAATGCCCGGTTTGTTTATTATACCGCAGAGCTCATAGGTGTCGGACAAAAACTTGTCGTACCCGACGTAAGGCACCCTTTTCATCTCGTCCAGCCCCCCAATTGCCTGAATCAGGTTCATCGTCCCACCAACGGTATATTCGTAACCGAGGTTGAAGAATGCCACTTCTTCAATTGGTTGGTGATAGTAGCCTTCAATGGTATCCATGAGGATTCCGTTTGCTTCGAGCGAGGCAACCACCACATCAATGGCTTTGGCCTTGCTGTAAAGACTTGCCGGAATATCGACCCCGACCTGAGTTCCTTCCGCCTCAAAAGCTTTGTTCATCTCGTCCATTGAAGCCGGCAAAATCAGGTTGATTTGGTCATTGGGATTAAACTTGTTATACAGAGCAATTAAGCGGTTGGAGCCGTTATAAGTGGTATAGGTAAAGTATCCTGCGGGTACAAGTTCTTCTGGTTGCTCTGGTTGCGTTAAAGTTATTTCGTCATTCGTGTAGGTACAGGAAGCTAATGAGACGAGGCAGACTGCAACAATTTTACGTATCATAGTCATGGTGTTAATTTAAAATTGTGTAACCGCTATACGAGCCGGAGACCGTATAAACCAGAGGGATCAATTTATTCATGTTGATGGCATGCACTTCCGAGCTGATTGTGCTGCTAATTGAGAACGGGTACGGAATATGAAGCTCCCAACCTTGATCTGAAAAGCCGGAGAGGCTGCGATAAACAACGTTTTGAGGAATATAGAGCTTTGAAGTGGCATTTTGCCCCAGGGTACCAATATAAACTCCGTGTTTTTCAAAATCCGGAACCATAAAAAGCACAACCGAATTTTGCACAAATGCATAGATATAAATGCTGCTCAGGTATTCATCGTCGGTTCCTGAGAGCGTGTATTCGGGATACACATCCAGAAAGGCCTGCATTTGTTCTTCCCAGCTTGCATAGCTAACTTCGACCTTTTTTTT
>JBKEAN010000280.1:0-48036 GCA_047972415.1 Mangrovibacterium sp. | reverse complement strand
TCCGGGGATCATATGCATCAGAACCTACCCCTTTGTATTTTATGTATATGTGATTAAAATCCAGCTTGTCAACAATATCTACGATAAAACGCGCCAGGTGATCTTCCGGTAGCCAATCGCCCAGGTCATATGGCATTAACATCCGCTGTTCACGGTCTGCTCCTATAAATTTCTTCATGCCTGAAAATACTAATTTTTCCAGCCCTCTGCAAAGCCCGACAGACTCCTAGCGGCCCGGCTGTAAACTAAACGGGGCAGTCCGTTACCGAACCGCCCCGTAATTTGGGTTTCAACCCAATTATTCTTCGTATTTCTTTTTCACGTGTTCAAACACGTCGTTGTATTTCTTCAGAATATACTGTACCAGGCACAGCGACAGCACAATCAGTGCCGGCCAGGTTAAGAACATTAAAATAGAATTCCAGTACATGCTTTTTATGTTTTAGTATGAATGTGAATCTTCGGCAATTTCGTTGGCATCAATCTTTTTGTTGTTCATGGCCCGCCAGAACCACCAGATGTAGGCCAGCACAAAGGGCACAAACAACGAAACATAGCTCATGGCGGTAAGCGTAAACTGGCTCGACGAGGCATTTTGAATAGTAAGCGACGACTGCAAATCGGCCAGCGAGGGGTAAAATGCCGTATTGTTATAACCAGCCACCAGGAAGAGCATCCAAACCGTGAGCACAGTTCCGGCTCCGGCACACCAAATGCCTTTGTAGCTGCTTTTGAGCAAACTGGCGCCAATACCCCAAAGCACACCAACCACGCCCACCAATAAAATAATGGTAACCAGCGGCATGGCCAACAGGTTGTGTAAGTATTTGTAGGGTTCCAGGCTCACAATGCCGGTAGCCGGGTTGTAGGCAAAACCGTCCTTCAACAGCAAGGCAATCAGAAAGTACAGGAAGAAAACCAAAAACGGAACTGCATTGTACAGCACTTGCTTTTTGCTTCGGCGGTAAATATTCTCGTCGTCAACCGAGTTTATGAAGTACAAGGCCCCCAGCACCCGCGACAGGAAAAATACCGACAAGCCCAAGGCTACGTTGTGAAAAGTAAGTACCGCTTCGAGGCCCAGGAAGGGCGTTTGCCACTGTACATTGTTCATATCATTCAGACTAAACATGGCACCATTAAAAAAGGTACCCACGGCAGTGCCTACCAGGATGGTTCCAAAAGCGCCGTTCAGCAGCAGGAAGATTTCGTAGGTACGCGCCCCCAGAAAGTTGTCGGGCTTTTTGCGGTACTCGTACGATACGGCTTGGATGACAAAGAAAAACAGGATGGCCATCCAAACAGCATAAGCGCCGCCAAACGAGGTGGAGTAAAACAGCGGGAACGAGGCAAAGAAAGCGCCGCCAAAAGTAACCAGGGTGGTAAAGGTGAATTCCCATTTACGTCCCAGGGTGTTTACCAGCAGCGAGCGTTCGGTGTCGGTTTTGCCAATGGTGTAAATCAGGGTTTGTCCGCCCTGAACAAAGGTCAGGAACACAAACAAAGCGCCCAGCAGCGATACAATGGCCCACCAGTATTGCTGCAATGCAAGGTATGATAAGGATTCAAACATTAGTTGTGCCCTCCTTCTTCTTTAATTTTCGGCCCGATTTTAATCTGGCGTGTCATAATTTTTACTTCGGCAATAAGCAGAATGGTAAAGATGGCCGCAAACAACCAGAAAGTAACCTGCACGGCGCTGGTGCTAATCTTGGTAACAGCAGCCATTGTCGGCATCAAATCCTGGATAACCCAGGGCTGGCGGCCCACTTCGGCAACAATCCAGCCGCATTGCGAGGCAATGTAAGCCAGCGGGATGGTCCACACGGCCAGGTGCAGGAACTTGCGGTGCTTTTCAATTTTACCCCTGATAACAAACAGGAAGGCCAGGAAGAAAAACAAAATGAAATACATGCCCAAACCAACCATGATGTGGAAACTGTAAAACGACAGCGGCACACTGGGAATGAGCACACTGGGGTCGGTAATGTAACCGTAGCCAAAGTATTTGAAATAGTTTTCCTGAAAATCCTTGCTTTGGAACTCGGCTTTCAGCGAACTGGCCAGCGCATCGTTCCCGGCTTTCCGGGCTTCTTTAAATTCCTTCAGCTTCAGAATGGCCGTTTTGCCCCGTTCAATTTTTTCTTTGGCCGGCATAAAGCCGTACTTCTCGTTACCATCAATCAGGTCGTTGATACCCGGCACAAACGCGTTCCAATCCATGTAAGCCATATACGAGAGGATGTTCGGGATTTCAAGTTTCATATTGAAGTCCATCAGGTTTTGGTTGCTTGGGTCTGTATCGGTAGTCGACATAACGCCCATCGCAATCAGCCCGGCTCCCTCGCTACCATTGTACAAACCTTCGAAAGCGGCAAACTTCATCGGCTGCTTTTGCGCAATGGTACGGGCCGAGCTATCGCCGGTAAAAATTACGTAAATCGAAGCCAGGAACCCGAATACCGCAGCCACAGCAATGCTTTTGCGGGCAAACACAATTTCGCGCTTTTTCAATATAAACCAGGCCGAAATACCGATAACGAAAATGGCGGCCAGCACAAACCCCGACGAGGTGGTGTGCAGGAACTTTTCGACAGCCATAGGCGAAAACAGCACTTCCCAGAAACTTACCATTTCGTTACGGGCTGTTTCGGGGTTGAATTGCATCCCAACCGGGCTTTGCATCCAGGCATTAGCTACTAAAATCCACAGGGCCGACAGGTTGGCGCCTATCGCCGTAAGCCAGGTAGCTGTAAGATGCACTTTTTTGCTCACCTTGTTCCAGCCAAAAAACATGATGGCAATAAAGGTCGATTCCATAAAGAAAGCCAGAATCCCTTCGATGGCCAGCGGGGCACCAAAAATATCGCCCACAAACCACGAATAGTTCGACCAATTGGTGCCGAACTCGAACTCGAGGATGATGCCCGTGGCCACGCCAATGGCGAAGTTAATGCCAAACAGGGTCATCCAAAATTTGGTTATTTTCTTCCACTGCGGATCGCCCGTGCGCACATACTGGGTTTCCATCATGGCAATAATGAAGGAAAGACCCAGCGTTAGCGGCACGAATATCCAGTGGTACATGGCCGTGAGGGCAAACTGTGCCCGCGACCAATTGACTAAAGACATGTCAATTGCTTCTAACATTGATTTTTTTATTATTTGGTATTGGTCAAATTCTCCAGTACATGCTCGCTCCGTTGTTCATCGGTTTCGAAATTCTTTTTCAGAAAATTCGGAAAGAAAAACAACTTGAGCACAAAAAACATAATAAAAAGCTTCAATAAAATGACAATCCACACCTGCTTTCCCCACCCGCTCATATTCTTAAAGCCTTCGGCATAAAACCGCCAAACCCGCATCAATACGTTCGTTTTATTCGCCATCGTTTTGCTCAAATAAAATTCAGAATTAAAAGAAATAAAGGACAATAACAAGCTTTTGGGAACAAAGTTGAACAGCTTCCTATTTCGGATATTTCAGTCCTGATTTTTAGTTTGAAACCAAACCACTGACTCCGAAAACATTAGAAACACCGAGCGCTCCATGAAATATTTTAAAAAAATGTTCTGAACATCTGCTTTATTTAAGTGGACTATAAAGTCCACTTTTGCAAAATTGCCACAAACTCAACCTTTGCCCCATAAAAACGTTATTTTGCAAGCAGACCGAAAACAAACACAAACATGACAAAACAAACGGCAACCGAACCGCAAAAATGTGTACACTGCGGCGATAGTTGCGGTAAACACCCGGTTATTTGGAGCGATAAGCCCTTTTGCTGTCCCGGTTGCCAAACGGTTTACCAACTGCTGCACGGCAACAAGCTGGGCAAATACTACGAAATTGCCCCCATGCCGGGCATTAAAATTGAAAGCCCCGAAACTGAAAACGACGAGAAATACAATTACCTCGATTTGCCCGAAGTTCGCCAAAAACTGCTCGATTTTGCCGATGGCGGCGTTTCCAAAGTACGTTTCTTTGTGCCTGGCATTCACTGTGCTTCGTGCATTTGGTTGCTCGAAAACCTGCACCTGCTACACCGGGGGGTCATTCAATCGTCGGTTAATTTTCCCAAAAAAGAAGTCAGCATCACGTTTAACGACAACAAAATCAGCCTGCGCCAACTGGTCGAGCTAATGGCTTCCATCCACTACCTGCCCGAAATAAATGCCGACAATAAACCGCAGGGCCCCGCATCGGCTGCCAACCGCAAACTGCTGCTCAAAGTGGGCATTGCCGGTTTTAGCTTTCTTAACGCCATGATTTACCATTTTCCGCAATACCTGCCCGGCGCCAACGAGCTCGAAAACAATTTCCGCCTGTTGTTTGGCTGGCTCAGTTTTGCCCTCAGCCTACCGGTGCTGTTTTATTGTGCCAGCGACTATTTTCTGTCGGCCTGGAAAAACCTGAAACAACGAATTATAAGCATCGACCTACCCATTGCCCTGGGGTTGGTTACCTTGTTTGTGCAAAGCACGGTGGATGTTGTAACCCACAGTGGAATTGGCTATTTCGACTCACTCACCGGCTTGGTGTTCTTTCTGCTGATTGGCAAATGGTACCAAGGCATTACTTACCAGGCGCTCAGTTTCGAGCGAAACTATAAATCGTACTTTCCGGTGGCCGTAACCAAACTAGGCGAATCGGGGCGCGAAACCATCCCGCTGGAGCAAGTCCGGGCCGGCGACCGCATTCTTGTACGCAACCAGGAACTAATCCCGGTTGATGCCACCATTCTTGCGGGCCAGGCAAACATCGATTACAGCTTTGTTACCGGCGAATCAATTCCGGTGGCCAAGCAACCCGGCGATTTTGTGTTTGCAGGCGGCCGCCAATCGGGCAGCGCCATCGAAGTGCTGGTTCAAAAGGAAGTGGAGCAAAGTTACCTCACCCAACTTTGGAACCAGGACCATTCCGGCACCAACGATCAGGGCAGTATGTCGCCTTTCATCAATAAAGTTAGTCGGCGTTTCACCATTACCATCATCAGCATTGCTATTGGGGCAGCTATTTTCTGGCAATTTGCCGATGCCTCCAAATCCCTGTTTGCCTTCACCTCGGTACTTATTATTGCTTGTCCGTGTGCGCTGGCCCTCACTGTACCATTCACCTTTGGCAGTACCATGCGCCAGTTTGGGCGCAAAGGCTTGTACCTGAAAAATGCCGGGGTGATTGAAAAACTGTACCGCATTAGTACTGTTGTTTTCGACAAAACCGGCACCATCACCCACTCCCAATCGTCCAACATTAAATTTGAAGGACATGCGCTTCAACCCGAACAATTGCAACTTATCCGTTCGCTCGCCCGGCAATCGGGGCACCCGCTCAGCAAAACACTGTTTGCACAACTCCCCGAGAGTGAACTTCTTCCTATCGAAGATTACACCGAAATCCCCTCGCTCGGAATTAGCGGGCTGGTTAACGGTATCCGGGTAAATATGGGTTCGCGCTTTTTTGTAACCGGCCAAAAGGAGGGTTCCGAAGAGATGAAAACGCAGGTCTGGGTTTTTATCGGCAACCAGGTTGCGGGCTATTTTCAGTTCGAAAACAGCTACCGCGAAGGGTTACAGGAAACTATTGACGAACTAAGCCACCACTACGAACTGCACCTCATTAGCGGCGACAACGAGTCGGAACGCGACAAACTGCGGCCCTTGTTTAAAAACGATGCACGGCTCAACTTCAACCAATCGCCTGTAGACAAACTAAATTACATCCGGAACCTGCAGGGCTCGGGAGAACAAGTATTGATGATTGGCGACGGGCTGAACGATGCCGGCGCCCTGGCCGAAAGCAAAGTAGGGCTGGTTATAGCCGACAACATTTACAACTTTACACCAGCTTGCGATGCCATTTTGCAAGCCGGAAAATTTGCCCGTCTCGATCGGTTCATTCAATTTACAAAAACCAGTATGACCATTGTAAAACTAAGTTTTGCGATTTCGCTTTTGTACAACATCATTGGTATTTCGTTTGCAGTTTCCGGAAACTTGTCGCCTATTGTTGCAGCTATCCTGATGCCCCTAAGCTCGGTAAGCGTGGTTGCTTTTGCCACTTTTGCCGTACGTGTTTCGGCCTCGCGCGCTATGTTGTAAAATAGTAGTTTCAACTTTATCCCGAATTTTTAATTATTTTGACAACAAAGCGAAATGAAGCTTGTTATAGGGTAGTAATTGCCAAAAAGCAGCAACGAATCGAAACAACGCAACCTAACCTGAATCGGAACTATGTCAGTACTAGTTGTTTTAGTCATTATTGGAATTGCAGTCGCCTCGGTTTTCCTGATTGCTTTCATCTGGGCTGTCCGGTCCGGTCAATTCGACGATACCTATACTCCGTCCGTCCGCATGTTATTTGACGACCATATTTCGTCCTCGCCCGAGGATGAACCTCAAAACGAATTAAAATCGAATCCAAAATCCAGTTGAAAAAAGACGACTTATGGAATTAGAGCATTTTAAGTACGACAACAAAATTACCCGCAATTTTGCCATTGCAACTATTGTCTGGGGAGTGGTGGGATTATTGGCAGGACTGCTGGTAGCACTGCAAATATTTATCCCGGCCATGAACTTTAACCTGGAGTTCACCACCTTTGGCCGAACCCGACCGCTGCACACCAATGCGGCTATTTTTGCATTTGTGGGCAACGCTATTTTCACGGCCGTTTACTATTCGATGCAGCGATTGCTGAAAACCCGCATGTACAGCGATTTGTTGGGCAGAATCCACTTTTGGGGCTGGCAGCTCATTATTGTTGCGGCGGCGGTTACCTTGCTGGCCGGGTTCACCGCAGGTAAGGAATACGCCGAACTGGAATGGCCCATTGATATTGCCATCACGCTTATTTGGGTGATATTCGGTATCAATATGTTCGGGACACTGCTCATACGGCGTACCAGCCATATTTATGTGGCCATTTGGTTTTACATTGCCACTTGGGTAACGGTAGCTGTGCTACACATCGTTAATTCCATCGAAATCCCGTTCAGCGCCTTGAAATCGTATCCGGTTTATGCCGGCATACAGGATGCGCTGGTACAATGGTGGTACGGGCACAACGCGGTCGCCTTCTTCCTGACCACGCCATTTCTGGGACTGATGTATTATTTTGTTCCCAAAGCAGCCGAACGGCCAGTGTATTCGTACAAGTTGTCCATCATCCACTTTTGGTCGCTCATTTTTATTTATATCTGGGCCGGGCCTCACCACCTGCTGTACACCTCGCTGCCCGACTGGTTGCAAGCTTTGGGTACAACATTCTCTATCATGCTGATTGCCCCCAGCTGGGGCGGTATGTTCAACGGCTTGCTTACCTTGCGGGGAGCCTGGGACAAAGTGCGCCGCGACCCAATTCTGAAAATGTTTGTGGTAGGCATTACCGCTTACGGTATGTCCACGTTCGAAGGCCCTTTGCTTTCGCTGAAAACGGTAAACGCTATCAGCCACTATACCGACTGGACCATTGGGCACGTACATATTGGCGCACTGGGATGGAATGGGTTAATGACTTTCGGTATGTTGTACTGGCTGATCCCGCGACTGTATAACACGCAGTTGTGGTCGACCAAACTGGCCAACGTCCATTTCTGGCTGGCCACACTGGCTATCATTTTCTACGCCGTTCCGCTATACATTGGCGGTATTACCCAGGCGCTGATGTGGAAACAGTTTACCCCCGATGGCTACCTGCAATACCCCAACTTTTTGGAAACCGTAGCGCAGCTCATCCCCATGTACGCCATTCGCGCATTTGGCGGCGCTTTGTATGTTACCGGAATGTTTTTGGCAGTTATCAACCTGGCAAAAACCATGAAAGCCGGAAAATTTGTTTCCGAAGAAGCTGCCGAAGCTCCAGCCCTAGTCAATCAGGACTTGCCCAAAACGGCAACCGAAAGCTGGCACAGTTTTCTGGAGCGCAAACCCATCCGCTTCCTTATTTTTTCCACCATCGCTATCCTGATTGGCGGTATTTTCGAAATTGTCCCCACCTACCTTGTCAAATCGAATATTCCGACCATTGCCAGTGTAAAACCATACACGCCGCTCGAATTGCAGGGACGCGACATTTACATTAAAGAAGGTTGTTACAATTGCCACTCGCAAATGATCCGCCCGTTCCGTTCGGAAGTTGAACGCTACGGCGAATATTCCAAGGCCGGCGAATTTGTTTACGACCACCCGTTCCAATTCGGGTCGAAACGGACGGGGCCGGATTTGGCACGCGAAGGGGTAAAAACCGGTAAGATTTATAAACCCAACGCCTGGCATTACAATCACTTTATTGATCCGCAAAAGATGAACGAGAGCTCGATTATGCCCCCCTATCCTTGGCTGGCTAAAAAAGACATCGACCTGACATCGACACCAGTGAAAATTACAGCGATGCGCAAATTGGGTGTCCCCTATCCCGAGAACTATGAACTGACGGCCAACGACGACCTGAAAAAACAAGCTGACGAAATAGCCGCCAACCTACGCGAAAACGGTATCGAAACCGAAAGCACCAAGGAAATAATAGCACTGATTGCTTATATCCAACGCCTTGGGGTTGACATTACCACGCCCGAACCATCAAACGAATAGGCTATGTGGAAAGAACAGCTAAAACAAATTGAAAACGTTGAATATTACGCCATCATCGGCTTTTTCATCTTTTTCATCCTTTTCATTTTAGTCACGGTCCACACCCTGAGGATGGATAAGAAACGCGCCGACAGCTACGGCATGCTTCCCCTGGACAGCGAAGGAAACAACGAAGTTGAACAGCAAAAATTCACCTTATGACAACACACGACCAAAACAACCACGAATACGACGACCTGACGAAAATAAAATACATCGGCGGGCACGACTACGACGGAATACGGGAACTCGACAACCGGATGCCTCCCTTCCTGAAATACATTTTCTATATCAGTATTGTATTTGCATCGGCTTACCTGATGCTTGTTTTTGTGTTTAAAGACGATAGTATTTTACAGGAAGCCGAGTATCAAAAAAAGGTGGCTGCTTTTCAGAAACAACAGGAACAACCGCAGGAGGCTGTGCCTGTCGCAGTAAAAGAGCGCAGTAACGAAGAAATATTGGCAGCCGGGAAAGAAACATTCGATAAAATTTGTTCGGTTTGCCACGGAAAATTCGGCGAAGGGTTGGTTGGCCCTAACATGACCGACGAATACTGGATTCATGGCGGAAGTTTTGAAGACCAAAAGAAAATTGTGATAGACGGGGTCATCGAAAAAGGAATGCTCTCGTACAAAAGCCAGCTTTCGCCCCGCCAAATTGACGACGTGCTGCACTACATTGCCAGCTTACAAGGAACCAACCCACCAAACCAAAAAGCTCAGCAAGGCGAAAAATACGTTCCGGCTGAATAGCAAAGACGAAATCAGGAATCAAAAAAAACAGGAAAACCCCAAATCGTAACAACAGGGCACAACAACCGAAAAACAACATCAAAAACATGGACTCGAACCACAAACCGGAAAATGTACAAGACTTAAGCTTTCGCGATCGCATGGCTACAGTCGACCGGGAGGGCCAGAGGGTTTGGGTTTTTCCCAAAATGCCTAAGGGGAAACTAACCAACTACCGTCGCATTGTTGCCTACCTGTTGCTGGCATTTTTTTACCTGTCGCCGCACCTTAAAATGAACGGCGAACAGCTGTTGTGGCTGAACTTCCCCGAACGCCGCTTTGTGTTATTTGGCGCCAGCTTTTACCCGCAGGATTTTCACCTTCTTGTATTGACAGCCATCTGTTTACTGGTTTTTATTATCCTGTTCACCGTTATTTACGGCCGCATATTTTGCGGATGGGCCTGCCCTCAAACTATTTTTATGGAGTTTTTGTACCGCCCCATCGAATACCTGATTGACGGCGACCGCAACAAGCAACGAAAACTGGCAAACGAGGATATGGGGCCCGTAAAACTGGGCAAACGAATCGTAAAACACAGCCTATTCTTCTTGGTTTCGTTTTTAACCACCCTCACTTTTTTGGCGTACATTATTGGCTGGGAATCGGTTCGGAACCTGTTGCACGGTTGGCCGGGAAAACAATTTGGCACACTCGCCGGGGTATTAACGTTCAGCGGTATCCACTACTTTATTTTTGCCTGGTTCCGAGAGCAGGTTTGCTCCCTGGTTTGTCCCTACGGGCGCTTACAGGGTGTAATGCTCGACCAAAACTCCATTCTGGTGGCCTACGACTATGTCCGTGGCGAACCCCGCGGCCGTGGAAAAAACGAAGACAAAGGCGACTGCATCGACTGCAAACGCTGTGTGGATGTTTGCCCAACCGGAATTGATATTCGCAACGGAACTCAGTTGGAATGCATTAACTGCACCGCTTGTATTGACGCCTGCAACTCGATAATGATGGTGGTGAACAAACCCAAGGGTTTAATCCGCTATGCGTCGGAACGATCAATTTCCGAGGGCAAAAAGAAACTGATAAATGCCCGTGTCATCGCCTACTCCGTGGTTCTGTTTGTTTTGCTCGGAGTTGCAAGTTTTGCATTTATGAACCGCGACGCCGTGGAAACCACGCTGGTGCGTACGCAAGGCACACTTTTTCAGGTTTACGACGAAGACCGGATTAGCAACCTGTACGATATGGCGATGATTAACAAGACCAGCCAGCCTGCAAAAATGGAACTAAAACTACTTCAACCCAACGGCGAAATAAAAATACCCGGCGACTCCCTGGTACTTGCCCCAGGCGAAGTTATTAAGCGCAATGTGCTGATTATCCTGCCCAAATCAGCATTAAACAGTTCAAATACACACATCAGCATAGGTGTAAACCTGAACGGGAAACAACTGGAACAACTCGGCTCTAGCTTTGTAGGCCCGAACTCGCTCGACAACACGGGCAATTAGAAATTAAAATGCATGAAACTGAAACTACATTGGGGAACCGGAATTACCATTGCCATGGTGCTGATGATTATTGGGATGCTGATACTTGTGTTTATTGCAACCCGGCAGGATTTCGATTTGGTTGAAAAAGATTATTATCAGAAAGGAATTAACTACCAGGCACAAATTGAGCGCATCAACAACACCAACTCACTTCGCGACAAACCCAGCATATTGCTCGACGGAACGATGCTTCACATCCGGTTTCCGGGCTGGTTTACCAACAAAAATATAGAAGGAAATGTGGCCGTTTATAGCCCTGTGAACGAAAATTACGACAAAAGTTTTGAGTTGAAACCCGACAGCTCGCTCGCTCAGTTGGTTTCGCTGAAGGAACTGCCCCCCGGCCGGTACACCGTTAAACTGGGGTGGACAGCCAACCAAACACCTTATTATTTGGAACAAGAAATCCGGATTGAACCATGAACGACCTGATTACTCCGCTAAGTATTGGACTGATTGGCAGCTTGCACTGCATTGGCATGTGTGGTCCAATTGCCGTAGCTTTGCCATTAAACCAGTACAACTGGCACTCAAAAATAAGTGGCGGACTCGTTTACAATCTCGGGCGCACAACCACTTACACCGCTATGGGCTCGGTTTTCGGCTTGGTTGGGCAGGGTATTCATTTGGCTGGTTTTCAGCGATGGACTTCTATCCTACTCGGCATTGCACTTATTGTAAGTGTGCTGTTTCCAGCTTTTTTCAAACAAAAACTGAATTTGGCCAGCCTGTTCAGCGGCTACGCTGCCCGTTTAATCAACCGGTTGCGGCGTTTGTTCTCGCAACGTTCGTACTCCTCGCTTCTGTTCATTGGTTTGCTCAATGGATTGTTACCCTGTGGCCTGGTTTACGTAGCCATTGCCGGGGCAATAAGTACACCAAGTATTTTGCAAGGCGCTTGGTTTATGTTTTTGTTTGGCTTGGGTACCCTCCCGTTGATGCTGGCCGTGTCGCTAGGCGGAAATTGGATTAGTGCCGGCTGGCGTGCCCGGATGCGCCGGGTTGTTCCGGTATTTGTAGTTGTACTGGGGCTGCTTTTTATTTTGCGGGGACTATCGTTGGGGATTCCCTTTATAAGCCCGAAAGCTGAAAAACTAGAGCTACACCAAGCCTCGCCCGATAAAGGCAGTTGTTGCCATTGAACGAAACAATGGGTTCAAAAAACCGATTCGACGATAATGAAATAGGCTTTTACTAATTTCAACTTAACTAAATAACACAAGCAAGGTCTTCAATTTTCTAAAAAAACCAATTTTATGACCCGCAGCTTAAACATTCGGGCCCGTTGGCGGTTTTAACTCAAAAAATTAGGACTGGTTTGTGAGATTAACCGGAAAAACCGTAACCCTGTATGATGAGATTGAATTTATCAAACGCTAAATCATTTTCTGCATTTATTTTGCTCGTATGGGCATTATTCGCCTGCCAGCCAAAAAAAGTTACCCCATCGCTGGAATTAGCCGATCCTGAAATTGGAATTGTTGAACATCTGGACGAATTTTTACCCTCCGATATTTTTCTGACAGGAGAAGACTCGCAAAAAGTAGTATTGACTGATTTGATTGATAAACCGACCGTTATCAACTACGTATATTACCGCTGCCCCGGAATTTGCAGCCCGCTGATGGAAGGTTTGGCCGAGGTGATGGACAAATCGGATTTGGTGCCCGGAAAAGATTACCAGGTACTTACAATTAGTTTCGACCCCAGCGAAACGATTGATTTGGGTATCCGGAAAAAGAATAACTACATCAACCTTGTTAATAAAAAAGGAGAAATAGCTGCTGGCTGGCATTACTTTGTGTCCGACAGTGCCAGTATTGTAAAGGGCACCAATGCCGTCGGGTTTAAATACAAACGGCAAGGCAACGACTTTATGCACGCGGCATCGGTAGTTGTAGTGAGCCCCGACGGAAAAATTACCCGTTACCTGAATGGCCTGTATTTTCAACCTTTTGAATTTAAAATGGCTATTATCGAAGCCGGGAACGAGCAGTCGAGCCCCACAATAAACAAAGTGCTTCAGTTCTGCTATTCATACGATCCTGTAGGACAAACCTATGTGTTGAATATAACAAAAGTGACCGGAACACTGATTTTGTTTATTGCACTACTACTGTTCCTGTACCTGATTTTTAAACCGAAGAAGAAATAACTAACAACCTAATTCTATGCAAGCAAGCACTCACCTGCCTACCGATGTGAATTACCTAAACTACCGGGGAAAATATACCGGGTTTCTGGGATGGATAACATCCACCGACCATAAACGGATTGCCCTGCTGTACATGTTCTCGATGATGGCGCTGTTTTTAGTTGGTGTATGCCTGGGCCTGGCCATGAAACTGGAACTGATTGCACCCGGAAAAACCATTATGGGAGCGCAGGATTACAACGCTGTGTTTACCGTTCACGGGGTGATAATGATTTTTATGATTGTTATTCCAGGATTGCCTGCTGTATTCGGGAATTTCATGTTGCCCATCATGATTGGTGCAAAAGACGTGGCTTTTCCGAAGTTAAACCTGCTGTCGTGGTACATTTATATTGCTGGTGCGGTTCTGGTCATCTCGTCGGTGCTGTTCGGCGATGGTTCGCCCGATACCGGCTGGACCTTTTACGCGCCTTACAGCTTTAAAAGCGGAAGTAACCTGCTGCCTGCTATTTTGGGGGCATTTGTACTCGGCTTTTCATCCATTTTAACCGGGTTGAATTTCATTGTCACCATTCACCGGATGCGGGCCCCAGGCATGACCTGGCCCAAAATGCCACTGTTCCCCTGGACACTTTACGGCACCGCCTGGATTCAGTTACTGGCGACACCGGTTGTTGGCATTACCCTGTTACTGGTATCGTTGGAACGTTTATTCGGTATTGGCGTGTTTGACCCCGCTTTGGGTGGCGACCCGATTCTGTACCAGCATTTGTTCTGGATTTATTCGCACCCGGCCGTTTATATTATGATTTTACCGGCGATGGGGGCAATTTCCGAAATAATCCCAACCTTCTCACAAAAGCATGTTTTCGGGTATAAAGCCATTGTGGCTTCGACCCTGGCCATTGCCTTTGTGGGCTATTTTGTATGGGGTCACCACATGTTTACCTCGGGGATGAGCGGTACTGCGCAATACACGTTTTCAATTTTGACTTTCCTGGTCGCCATTCCCAGTGCCATCAAAGTATTCAACTGGATATCGACCATGTACAAGGGGTCTATCTCTCTGGAAACGCCTTTTTACTGGGCAGCATCCTTCATTTTTATTTTTATGATTGGCGGGCTTTCCGGATTGGTATTGGGGGCATTGGCCACCGATGTTTATGTACACGACACGGCTTTTGTGGTGGCTCACTTCCACTTTATTGTTTTTGGAGGTGTGGGCTTCTCGTTTTTTGCAGCCATTCATTACTGGTTTCCGAAAATGTTTGGGCGCATGTACGATAAAACCTGGGCCAACATCGGGTGGATTGTGTTCCTCATTGGGTTTCTGGCGCTGTATTCGCCCATGTTCTACCTTGGGCTACAAGGGATGCCGCGCCGTTATTACGACTACCTGGAACAGTTTCATGCAGCCAATATCCTTTCAACCTTGGGCTCGTGGGTGATGACTTTTGGCCTGGCCATTACGATTATCAACCTGTTCCGTTCGGCAAAACATGGCACACCGGCACCGATAAACCCCTGGAACGGTAAAACACTGGAATGGACAGTGGCCTCGCCACCCCCGGTTGAAAACTTTGAAACAATACCGGTTTACAACGAAAAAGACGGACCTTACGAATACTAAAACCTATACTTATGTCGCAAGTTATTCACCACGATGATCATTACGATGCCGAAGGTTCGAAAATAGGAATGTGGCTCTTTATTTTCACCGAACTTTTGCTATTCGGCGGGCTCTTTATCATTTATTCGGTTTACCGGTTTATGAACCAGGATGCCTTTCAACTGGCAGCCGAAGAGCTGAACCGGACGGTTGGCATCATCAACACTATTATTTTGCTGGTTAGCAGCATGACCATTGCCATGTCGACCTCTGCTTTAGCCAAACGGCAAAAAGGAACAACCATTTTCCTGCTGGAAGTGACCCTGATGCTGGGCCTGATTTTCCTGATTAATAAATATTTTGAATGGGGAATCAAATTTGAACACGGCATTTTTCCCGGCTCGGAATACATGCTCGACAACCTGAGCCAGGGCGAAATCCTGTTTTTTGGACTGTACTTTGTAATGACCGGACTTCATGCCCTTCACATCGTTATTGGCATGATTTTGATTGGAGTGACACTGGCCAAAGTTCACAACGGGAAAGTTAACCCCGAACGTTCGTCCCTGCTCGAAAATGCTGGTTTGTACTGGCATCTGGTTGATTTAATCTGGATTTTCCTTTTCCCGCTTTTCTACCTGATACATTAAACCCAAACACCAAGTAGCATGCAACGCGAAAAACAACATATCATCCCGTATTCCACCTACTTTCTTGTTCTGGGCGCTTTATTGCTGTTCACCTTTTTGTCGGTGGAGATTACGGGCATCGAATTGGGTAGCCTCACCGTTGTGGCAGCCCTGATATTTGCCACGCTGAAATCGTACCTGGTGCTAACCTATTTTATGCACCTGAAGTTTGACAAGCCATACATCCGGCTGATGGTTTTATTCGTCATCCTGGTATTTCTGGCGGTCATTATCATCACATTTTTTGACTACTCTTTCAGATAAGCACCATGTACATCTTAGCAACAACACACGCCTCCAACTTTGTATCCGGTGTCGACCGGGCCTTTCTGATCATTCTCGGGATTTGCTTCTTTTTCCTGATTGGGCTCACCTTCATCATGATCTATTTCATTTTTCGCTATAATAAGAAACGAAACCCGCAGGCTACCCAAATAAAAGGAAGCAACACCCTGGAAATCGTCTGGACTGTTATTCCCACCATCCTGGTGATGGTGATGTTTTATTTTGGATGGGCCGGCTGGAAACCAATGCAAAACCCACCCGACGATGCGTTTCCGATTAATGTAAACGCCCGGATGTGGAACTTTACTTTTGAATACGAAAACGGCCGAAAAACCGATACCTTGTTTGTTCCGATCGATCGGGCGGTAAAACTGAACCTGAATTCGATGGACGTCATCCATTCACTGTTTATACCAGCTTTCCGTGTAAAAGAAGATGTTGTTCCCGGACGTGAAAAATTCCTTTGGTTTACCGCTCAACGCGAGGGGATTTACGACCTGTTTTGTACCGAATACTGCGGGTTGAACCACTCGTACATGCTCAATGCGGTAAAAGCAATGCCCCAACCGGAGTTTGACAAATGGTACACCGACACCACTACCCGGAAAGCAGCCGGACCGGTTGACTCGCCCATTGCCAACGGGAAACGGATTATGACCAACATTGGCTGTTTTGCCTGCCACACCGTGGATGGTAACAAACTGGTTGGCCCCAGCTTAAAAGGCATTTACGGGCATGAAGTAAAGGTGAAAAGCGGCGGCGAAACCCGCACCCTCACCGTGGACGACGAATACCTGAAACGCGCCATACTGGACCCGAACGCTGACATCGTTGATGGCTATACCAAAGGCTTGATGCAGCCGTACCAGGGGCAACTGAGCGATTCGGACATCGCCCAGATTATTGAATACATTAAAACATTGAAATGATCAAAAACGGTTCGGGGTCTATCGTTCGCATCATTTTGGAACTGGGCAAAGCGCGTATCTCTTTGCCCGTTGCTTTATCTGCATTAACAGGTTATACATTGCATTCGGGAACAATAGGGCTACAGGGCTATTTCCTGGCAGTCGGGGTTTTTCTGATGTCGTGCAGTTCGGGAGCCCTCAACCACTGGCAGGAATACAAAACCGACGCCCTGATGCCCCGGACCAAAAACCGGCCTATTCCGTCGGGAGCCGTTAGCCCTGGTTTTGCACTTCTGGTTGCCCTTGGCTATTTCGTATGGGGAACGGCCATTCTTCTGCTTCATTTTCCACTGTATGCCTGGGTAGCAGCAGTAGTAACGCTCGTTTCGTACAATGGGATTTACACACCGTTAAAAAAAGTAACGGCTTTTGCCGTTGTCCCCGGTTCGCTGGTGGGTGCACTTCCGCCGTATATTGGCTGGCTGGCCGACCAGGGTTCCATATTGAATCCCGATATTTTTTGGGTGGCCATTTTCTTTTTTATCGGACAAATTCCGCATTTCTGGCTACTCCTGCTCATGTTTGGCAAAGAATACAGCCTTGCCGGTTATCCCAGCCTGCACGAATTGTTTAGCGAGAATCAAATCAAACGGCTCAGCTACACGTGGATTCTGGCAACCATCGCTTCGGCCCTAGTAATTGCGATTAAGATTCTTCAGAATTCTACCATTTTCTTTGCACTTCTCCTGTATGTTTTTTACCTGCTCATCTCCGTCACCCTCGAATTGATGCTCAAAAAAAACCTGCGGGTGCGCCCAACATTCTTCAAACTAAATTTTCTGTACTTGTTTATGATGGTTGCCCTCATTGCCGACAGCCTTTTAAACCGCCCCTGAACATTCCTAAACCCAAAATTGTTTGATTATCAAATTATACTGACAGCACAAGAATAAATGTCAGATCAAAAAAAACCAATGCGTATGTTTATTGCAGGTGTAATCTCAGGAATACTAATCAGTTTTGGCCTGATAATCTTGCTGGCCCCAAAACTGATGTTTACGGAAAGTGAAAGCAAATTCGACTTTGCAACAACAAAAGACATGATTGAAAAAGCAACTCCCGAACACCAATGGAGTATGCCCCACCAGTACGACTTGCAAACAACGATGCTCAAGCATGGTTTTAAAGTGGATCCGGTGACTGTTTATTCGGTTTGCAAACCCGATATTGCCGTCAAAGTTTTGGATGGAGATGCACACCGGCATATTTCGGCAATGATGCCTTGCCGTATTGCGGTTTACGAAAAAACCGACGGCAAAACCTATATTGCCCGTATGAATACCAATCTGCTGGCCCGTTTGCTCGGCCGCGAAGTAAATGCTGTAATGGGCGAAGCTGGCAAAGGCGCAGAGAACATTTTAGAATCGATTATACAAAAATAATTTTATGAAACTGAAATTTATTTTAGTGATAATTGTACTGGCTGCACTGCTAGCCTGCGGTCAGAAGACTGCAAAAACCAGCCATGAATCAACAATGCCGCAACCAGTTGAAGTAGTTTATCATGTAAATGGAATGACTTGTGACCACTGCGAGGAAAGCATACAGAAAGGTGTGGCCGAATTGCAGGGAATAAACCAGGTAGAAGCCAATCACGCCGATTCGACTGCTAAGGTGATTTTCGATCCTTCCAAAACTGACGAAAAAGCAATTATGGCAGCTATTGAAAAGCGGGGCTACAAGGTTGTTTTAACTAATTCAAAATAACATAAATTACGCTGATTCTCCGGGGTCAAAACCTGTGACATACCCAGCCACCAAATGGGCTCTTCTGCCCCTGAATATCCTTTTTGTTAACATTTCACTCAAAAAAATACCATCTCCGATCAATTTTTTATACCTTGTGGGTGAAAACAATTTACAGAAACAATTGAACATGAAAACAGCACTTATTTTATTGAGCTTGCTGATTTCAACCCAGACATTTACAGCAGGAGCCCAAAAAACAAAAAACATTACCGGCCGAATTGTTGACAGCGAAACGATGAAGCCAATCAGCGATGTTTCCGTCACACTGGCTGAAGGTAGTTTTGTACTTGGAACCCTGTCCAACGAAAACGGTGACTTTCGGCTTTGGAAAGTTCCCGAAAAATGTCAGAAGGTTGTCGTCAGCCATCAGGGTTACGAACCTCAAACCGTGAGTATTACCGCACTGAAAGATTCGCCGGGCAACAACGCGTTGCTGATTAAGCTGCACGTAACAGAGCCTCCGCGAAAGCAAATCAGTTCAAATGAACGGTTTGACAAACCTAAACGTTAGTTCGTTTGCTTAAAAGCAGAAGTGGGATTTCCGATATAAGGGAATCCCACTTCTGCTTTTTATTGCCTTCAACTTTAAAAATGATGATGAACGCTTTCTTCGAGGTACGGATGGTTTTTGGGAATTAAACTGGCCTTTGCCAAATAGCTAACAAACACCAGCATAAATAAACCGGCAAAGCCCAACCAGCTGCCAATTTCTATCAATCCAAACGTTGCCTGGCCAATGGTTGCCGGCCAAATCTCGTAATACAACTCAACATATTGCCCTATAATGAGCAAAATAATGACCGGAATCATAACCATTTTGCTGCGTGAGTTGCTGCGTGGCATTAAAAACAGGAACGGGACAAACCAATTCAGGATAATGCTCAGGTAAAACAGCATTTTAAACGGTCCTTCCCAACGAGCCGCGTAATACGACGTTTCCTCTGGAATATTGCCGTACCAAATAAGCATGAACTGCGCAAAGGTGAAATACCCCCACACAATGGCCAGCATAAACATATAACGGGTAAAATCGTGCAAATGCGAACGGTTTAACAGCTTGAGATAACCAGCCCTGTTTAGCAGGATAACAATTAATGCAATAATTGCAGCTCCGTGCTGAAAAGCCGAAATAAACATTTTGGCCGCGAAAATAGTACTGAACCAATGCACTTGCAGCGACATGAGCATATCAACCGAGAAGGCCGAAAAAGTAACGGCGACAACAAAAATAAAAATCTTCGACAACCGTTCCGATCGAACAAAATAGTTTAATCCACCTTCAGCATCTTCTTTTAGCGAAATCCGTCGGAGCATTTTGGTCAACAAAATCCACAGCCCGAAAAACAATACGAGCCGAAGGGCAAAAAAGGGTAAGTTCAGGTAGGCCGATTTATGATGAATTAACTCATCCGAAGCAACTTCATCGGCATGAGACCATTCGTACAAATGATGAACACCCAGCAATAAAACGAAAAAAAGCCCGGCTGCAAAAGGCAACCACGCGGCCATTGCTTCCGGAATCCGCTTAAAACCTGCCGACCATCCCGCCTGTGCAATGTACTGGATACTAATAAAGAAAGCAGCACCAATGGCTATCGATACAAAATAGAAATTATTCAACAAGTAATTGGCCCAGGCACGGGCCGGATCGGTAAAAAAACCGATGGCGAACGACAAAACCCCGATAGCTATCAGTACAAAGCCGGCCAATTTGAGTTTTTGGGGAATTATAAATTTTTCGTCTATCATGATACTTCGTTTTTTTCGGGTTACTTTGCTGTAGTTGTTTTAGTTTGAAGATGTTGCCGATAAAGGCGGCGCCACTGCCTGTACCGGAGCTTGTTGCAATACATTCCGGATATACAACACCACATTCCAGCGGTCGTCCGGTTTCAGCATCGAGCCATGTTCGCCCATCACCCCCCAACCAACGGTAATCACGTGGAAAATCTCGCCGTCGGGAATATGGCGGACTTTCTCGGAAAGCAGGTCCCCGGGCGGGTACGGATATTTTTTCGATGTAAACAGAAACCCTTTACCATCGCCCTTATCGCCGTGGCAATCGCTACAATAAATTTTATACACTTCGGCTCCCCTAGCCAAGTTTGTATCTGTAAGTTCAATTGGGTTTTGAAACAATTGACCTGCTTTCAGCCTGTCTTCGTCCGATTTTATAAGCGGATAGTGTGCAAAACCGCGCGGAACGGTTCCTGCAATTGTTGGTTGCATGGTTTTCCCGTCGGCAAAATTCGGATTTGGGGTGTAGGTTTCGTATGCCGGCGAGGTCACCATATCATCGAAATATTGCCAGCCCGGATTGTTCCGGTTGTGGTCGCACGAGTTCAACCCGACCAGCACCACTAGGGAAAGCACCAGTTTATATCTTTGTTTCAGCTTCATAACATGCTTTTTTTGTTCAAATTCATAATTCATTGCCGTCGCGGGTTCAATAAACTTCCGAAGCCCCGTGTTCTTTGAGCAACTGCTCCATTTCCACCGCGTCAAAACCAGGCTCGTCCGATTTCAGTACCATCACAAACTTGTTATCGGTTGCCCGGGGGTGAATAATTTTTGCCGGTTTTCCCGGAAAAATTTTAGCCCGGACCGAAAAAGTAGCTAAGGTGGCCAACGTAACGATAAGAATTGTTGCCACAATGGTGACCACCAAAAATGACGGAAAGGTATTGTAGGGCTTTCCACCGAAATTGAGCGGCCAGCTTATCACTGCGGCATAGTACATGCCTCCCATAACCGAAAGCGCACCAAACAAACCATAGAAAAAAGCAGCATGCGAAATGTAGGTTTTCTTGCCCATTCCTTCCAGCACTTCGTGAATGGGATAGGGCGTGTAAACCTCGTCGATTTTTACCCCTTTGGCTTTTACTTTCTCAAAAGCTTTCACCAAATCAAATTCATTATCAAATACGCTTACCATAACTTAATGATGTTCGTTAGGTTGAATTTCTTTATTGAATTTCGAGATACTTTTCACTTCCGAAACAGCAATCATAGGGATGTAGCGGAAAAACAGCAGCACCCCAGCCGAAAACATGCCCAGGGTCCCGACAAAAAAGCCAATCTCGATAATTGAAGGCGAATAACCTGCCCAGTTTGCAGGCAAATAATTCTTGCTCAGCGAAGTAACCACAATATTGAAACGCTCGTACCACATACCGATGTTGATGAGGATAGAAATAATAAACACCACCCACAAACGTTTACGAACAGCCTTAAACCAAAAAAGCTGCGGAACAAGGGCATTGCAAACAAACATGGCCCAAAACTGGAACGCGTAGTCGCCGGTTATGCGGTTGTGAAAGAAGGTGTATATTTCGTAAGGCGAACCCGAGTACCAGGCCATAAATATTTCGGTCAGGTAGGCCGTTCCCATTATTAGCGAAATGAATACCAAAATCCGGCAAACTGCATCCACATGCGAGTCGGTAATAAAATCGTTCATTTTATACAGTTTGCGCATCAGGGTAACCAGGGTCAACACCATGGCAAAACCCGAAAAAATAGCCCCAACCACAAAGTACGGGGGAAAAATAGTCGTGTGCCAGCCCGGTTCAACCGACACGGCAAAGTCGGTGGATACGATGGAGTGCACCGAAACTACCAGTACTGCCGCAATACCGCCAAGAACAAAGCTCAGTGCTTCAAAACGCAACCACTCTTTTGAAGAGCCCGTCCAGCCGAAGGCAAAGAACCCGTAAACTGCTTTCTTGATTTTCGATTTGGTGGTATCACGAATAGTTGCAAAATCGGGCACCATCCCAAAATACCAGAAACTGGCCGAAATAAGCAGGTAAGCCGAAATAGCCACAAAGTCCCAAAACAGCGGCGAATTAAAGTTAACCCATAATGGCCCGCGAGTGTTCGGGTACGGAAAAACAAAGAAAAACATCCAGGGCCGCCCCATGTGTAAAAGCGGAAAGAGCCCGGCACAGGCTACTGCCACAACGGTCATAGCCTCGGCTGCACGGTTAATGGCAGTCCGCCACTTTTGACGCAAAATTAACAGGAAGATGGAAAAGGCTGTACCGGCATGGCCAATACCAATCCACCACACAAAGTTAATAATGGCCCATCCCCAGCCAACGGTGTTGTTCACCCCCCAGGTTCCAACGCCTTGGGTAATAGTGATGTATTTGCAATATAAACCCCAGCCAAACATGGCCAAACTAACGGTCATGGCGGCATACCACCAGCGGGGTGTTTTGGCATCAATCGGGGCCAGAATCTCCTGCGATATTTGCGCCAGGGATTTGTCCCCATCAATGAGCGTTCCTCTTATCGACGTTTTATACATAGGTTCCGGTTTATTTCGAATGGATTAAGCTTTATTTCTGATTTTAGTTAGATACCCAACCGAAGGGAGCGTATGAAGCTCTTCCAGCAGGTGATAGTTGCGTTTGTCCTTGAATAACTTCGTTATCCGGCTTTCCGGATTGTTCAAATCGCCGAAAACAATGGCATTGCCCGGGCACGATTGCTGACATGCAGTTTTAATTTCGCCGTCAGCGAGCATTCGTCCCGCCAGCTTGGCGTCGAGCTTTTTCTCCTGAATGCGTTGAACGCACATCGAGCATTTCTCGACAACCCCGCGCGAACGAACGGTTACATCGGGATTCAGCACCATGCGCCCCAAATCGTTATTCGCGTTGTAGTCGAACTTGTCGTTGTTCACATACTGGAACCAGTTGAAGCGACGAACCCGGTACGGACAGTTATTAATACAGTATTTTGTCCCCACACAACGGTTATAGGCCATCTGGTTTAAACCTTCGGAACTGTGCGGCGTAGCGGCCACCGGGCAAACATTTTCGCAAGGGGCATTGTCGCAATGCTGGCACATTACCGGTTGGTACGAAACAGCGGGGTTTGCCGGATCGCCCGAATAATAACGGTCAATCCGAATCCAGTGCATGATACGGCGGTTGCGGACTTGTTCTTTCCCGATTACCTGAATGTTGTTTTCGGCCTGGCACGAAATGGCGCAGTTGCCGCAACCGGTACACGAATTCAGGTCGACGGCCATTCCCCAGTGGTGACCTTTAAACTCAATTTCTTTATAAAGTGTATGGCTATGTTCTTCGTTTTTCTCGTGGAGTTCATTCCCGGCATCGGGTTTCAGCAAGTACTCGTCCAGGTTGGCTTCTCGAACAATGGGGCGCCCTTCCATACTATGGTGCGTTTGCGAAAGCGCCAACGGGAATGTTGCCCCGGCAACCACTTCAACCTGAGCATTTTCGAATACATATTTTCTGTTCCCGCTGGACTGATCGACCAAGCCAAACAGATTTGTACCAACCCCCTCTCCAACTTTTCCAGCATGGCTGCGTCCGTAGCCCAAAGCAAGCGAAATAGTTCCTTCCGCTTGTCCGGGTTGAACAAATACGGGCAACTCCATTCCGTTTATTTTGATGACGCTTTCATTCTGAAGCCCGTTTGCTTGGGCAAAAGCCACCGGAACAGCAGCAAAATTATCCCAACTTATTTTGGCTACAGGGTCGGGCAATTCCTGAAGCCAGGGATTGTTGGCATATTTCCCGTTCCCAAGGGCCACGCTTTCGTACAAAATAACTTCGACCCCACTTTGTGCAGCCGGTAAGGCCGAAACGGCCGCCGCCAAACCTTCGTTGCTATAAATTGCCTGGCTGGTAACGCCATGTTCAAAAACGCCTTTCTGAAGTGTGTCGTTCCAAAACAAACGAAAGTCGGCAAACTCCGATTGTACCGGATAAAACTCTTTCTCCCAAACAGACTTAACAAAGTCGTTGTATTTTTGCGGCATTCCTGCCCAGCCCATCAGGTTTTCTGTCACATCGCGCGAATCGAATAAACGGGAAATGGTGGGTTGCGCCAAACTGAACAGTCCTTTTTTGGGTTCAAAATCGCCCCACGATTCCAAATAGTTTGGCTCGGGCAAAATATATTGACAGACCTGTGCCGTTTCATCTTTCCGCTCGGCAAACGACACCGTTAATTTCAACTTGCGAATGGCATTGGCCAACTCGTACCCATTGGCCTGGTCGTAAACCGGATTTACTCCCCAAACCAATAAGGCATCAATTTTACCGGCAACAATATCGGCATTCAGTTGGGCCATGTTGGTATCCAGCCCTTGTTTGGTTAGCAAAGCCGAATCCCAAACCAAGGTTTTTCCGTAATTACCAAGCAATTGGTTAATCGCATTTACAACCAACTGCACATGGCTGTTGTTACTTCCGGAAATGACGATGGATTGACCCTGCGCTTCCAGCAAATCGTTGGCCAAGCCTGAAACATCAACCGAGCTTTTTACACCCGGGAACTGCTCTGCTCCCAGTTTTGCAGCAATGGCGTTGTACAGCGCCAGCACCATACCGGCTTCGTCTGACGGTTTTATGGGGAAACGAACATCGGCATTGGAGCCGGTCAGCGACATTTGCCCTTCAATCTGATAATGGCGCAACATATCGCGCTGCCCATCGTCGAGCCGGCGTGCTGCCGTATAGCGTTTGGTATATTCAACCGGCGAAAGCCAGGTGCCCAGGAAATCGGCACCGAAGCTAACAACAACTTTAGCCTTATCGAACCGATAATCGGGAATAGCCTTCAATCCAAAACTTTGCTGGTTAGCCATTAACATCCCTGAGGCCGAAATAGCGTCGTATTCAATCCATTGACTACCAGAAAAAGCTTGTACAAATTGGTCTATTATTTTTTTGGTTGAAGGGGAAATCACGGTTTGCGTAAGCAGCACTATCCGGCCGTTGGCCGCTGCAATTTCTGTCAGCGCTTTGGTGACTTCCGCATCAGCATCGGTCCAGGTAATGGATTTGCCGTTTTGCTGAGGCCCTTTGTAACGGGCCCCGTCGTACAAATTCAGAATTGAGGCCTGAACCCGGGCACTTGTCCCCGATTGCGAAATGGAACTTAACTCGTTCCCTTCGATTTTTATAGGACGGCCATCGCGCATTTTAACTACTACGCTGCAATAATCGCCCGCATCAAAATAGCTCGATGCGTAATAATTTGCTTTTCCGGGGGTTATATCTTCGGGTTTTACCAAATAAGGAATTGCTTTTTCGATCGGCTTTTTGCAACTGGCAACAATGGATGCTGCTGCAAGGCTAAAACCAAGTGTTTTCAGAAAATCGCGCCGCGAACTTCCGCCATCGCCACCTTCTTTGTACAACAGGCTTTTTTGTTTGGCTTCTTCGCGGGCTTCCTGCAAGCGCAAGGCTTTCGGGTCGTGCCGTTCTTCGAGACTTCTCCAGTAGCTTTTCATCAAAAAAAGGTATTTAGTTTTTGGGTATTCTGTTTAATTCATTCGCTTATTCCCTGTTAATAATGACAACGCATACAATCGTTGGCACCAATATCCTGGGCTTTCACTGCTTGCAAGTCGCCCTTTTTCATGGCTTCGTGCATTGTTGTAAAAGTTTCGTAATAGCCGTTTTGTTTGAATTTCACATCGGTTTCGCGGTGGCAGTTTACACACCAGCCCATCGACAAGTCGGATTCCTGGCGCATAATGTCCATCTCTTCAACTACGCCATGACACTTCTGGCAGTCGATTTTGGCAACGCCCACATGCTGCGCATGGCTAAAAAATACATGCTCGGGAAGATTATGAATACGAACCCATTCGACCGGTTTCTGATTTTCGACCGCATTGACAACTTTGGCAATTTCGAATTTCCCGGAATGGGTTCCTTCGCGAACAATCATGTGACAATTCATGCACAGGTTCATGGCCGGGATACCTGCCGTTTTGCTGTCGCCCGCCGTATGGTGGCAATACATACAGTCAATTTTATTATCGCCTGCATGTACTTTATGCGAAAACTTGATGGGTTGGTCGGGAGCATAATTTTGAGAGCGGCCCAGCTTAATCGCCTCGGTACTAATCATTTTTCCCTGATAACCAAGGGAACCCAGTAAAACAAGTACCGGAATAACTTTGTATTTAATGCGCCTGAAAAAAACCAATTCCAGCAAGGCCCAAGTAATCAGCACCCCCAGAAAAAGAAAAATCAACAGGTTATTGATGCTTGGTTTTAAGGGTTGCGGCCCTACGGATGCAAGGTTGTCGAGATAGGCTTTTACAGCCTTAAGATCGTTTTCTTCCATTTGTATCCCGCCATGTACTTCAGTCAATTTATTTCCAACCGGTTGTTTTATTGACGCTTGAAAGGACTCAAAATCCAGATCGGCATATTTTATGGCAATGGCCATGGCCGAGGGATTCCAGTTTAAACTATCCGTTGCGAGCAGATTGTGGCACGAAACACATGATTTTTCTTTAAAGTTGAAGGGAAGTAAACCTTTAAAAAAACGCTCGCCCCGTTTAATTTCTTCGTGCGAATGCCCGTCAACAATGCCGGGAGGCTGATCTGACGCGCTGGAATTGAACGGACTGCAAGTAAACGTTAAAACAAAAAGGAAGGCAAAAAACCATAGGCCGAATACAGGTTTGGCAGGCAACGTTAGTTTCATTCTATAAGCTTTAGTTTAATCTTTTTTACCCGGGGAACTCTAAACTTTCACTTTAACAAATTATTGAAGTGAAGGTTCTGTACACGGGATCAAAAAAATACAGAATTTCTCCGAGCCAAAGCCTCTCTGCTTCCTATGTTTTGCAACAATAAGAATACTCGACTGATTACAAATAACTTAACAGAAATAAAAAACCTACTCAATTACCAGAAAAACTATAATAAATCGCTGACAATAGAAATAATTGATGAAAATTACATGCCTTCTGTTATTTTCTTCACCAGTTTCCAATCGTTGAAAAACTCTTTGGCAATCACCCGAAGGATAGTGTAAACGGGTATGGCAAGAATCATCCCGATAATGCCGCCAAAACTGCCGGCTGCCATAATGACCAGAAAAATCTCGAGCGGATGGGCCTTTACACTGTTCGAATAAATGAGTGGCTGAAAAATAATATTATCAACAAGCTGTACAGCCCCAAACACAACCGCCATTAATCCCAGCAGAGGCAGAGTGTGCTGCGAAAAATCGGCATGAATATTCACAGCAATACCAATCAAAATGCCAATTGCAGCGCCCATCCAGGGTCCCAGGTAGGGGATTATATTTAATATACCGCACACCAAGCCAATAACCACTGCATGGCTGAACCCGAGCCCGACAATAGTTAAACCAGTGGTTACCAATATGCCTACCAGCGTAACCTCTGCAATAAGCCCGGCAAAATAACGACGCAATAAATTATACACCGAGTCGATAATCCGGAGGACACGATCTTCGTATTCGTCGGGAAGCAAGGCAACAATAATTTGCTTAAACATTCCTTCTTCGCGCAGGAAAAAAAAGGTAATAAAAGAAATAGAAAAACAAGCCATCAGCAGCTCGCCCAATGCGCCAACAATGACTCCGACTATATTTGAAAGCTGGGCTAACCCTAGGTGGCTAGCCAACTGGTTTTTAAAAATATCGGTAAATAAGGCCTGGCTGGAATCGACCGGTTCGTGGCCGATTACTTCAAAAAGGCGCATCAATGGACGATCGATAATATCAAATACGGCCGCCGGGTTAATGGTCGATAACTCCTGAAACTCGCTTACCAGCGTTGGAATCAGAAACCGGAACGCGCCGATAAACAACAGCCACATAACCACCAGGGTCAACAAAGCGCCAATCGAATCAGAAACCCGGAAATTCCGGATTTTGATTTGTGTAAATACCCGTACCAAAGGCCGCCCCACCATTGCCAGTACCAGCGAAATAGCAATATAGGCAACCAACGAGTAAAAATACCACATCAGAAACAAGAGAACCGCGAGGCCCAAATACATGAACCAGTTTTTGCGCCGGGAAATTGTGTTCACCATAAGAGCTATTTTTCCTCAAATATACAATTTGGGTTCATATGCCAGAGTGGTTTTCAATCCCTTTTTTTTAACTAAAATAATAAGTCGCCAACACGGTTTCATTTAAACTTTTAGAGCAATTGTTCGTTCCAGTTTAATTTCGATGAACACCAATTGACAATTTTTGATAAATTTGCGAATAGGACTGTCAACCATGACTAATATCAAGCTAAAAGTATTAATTGTTGATGACGAGAAGGATGCCCGGGACATTCTTCGTTACTACCTGAATGACATTCCGGCAGTAGCTGAAATCGAGGAGGCAAGCAATGTGGAGGAAGCCGTTTTCAAATACCTGGAAAACAAACCCGACATTGTTTTCCTTGACATTATGATGCCCGGAAGAACCGGAGCCGATATGATTGAAATTTTAAAACGGCGTGAACCGGATTGTCAAATCATCATTGTCAGCAACCATCGCGACAACGCAATAATGGCCATTCAAAACAACGTTTACGACTTCATTCTGAAACCCATCGACTTTAGTATCCTGGCCGAAAAACTCGACAAATACTACCTGCGAAAAGAAGCCAGTATGGAGGAACGATTGCGAAAAATCGTTTTCAGCAGTGAACAAGGAACGAAGCTGAGGATTTCGTCCGTAAACAGCCACACCATTGTTGACCCAAACGAATTGATTTATTGTATTGCTGATGGCTCCTATACTTATTTATACCTGGATGGCGGTATTCGGGAACTTGCCAACACGTACCTTGGTAAAATTGAGCTGGCGTTGCCCGAAAACCGCTTTTTCCGCCTAAGCCGAAAAATACTTATCAACCTGGACAAATTAACCCACGTGGATAGGGTAAACCGAAGTTGTACACTCAAGGGCGGCAACTTTGTGGTGAAATTAACGGGAGCACAAAAGCAGATTAAGATTTTATTGGAAATGGACTTGGATTAATATGCTCGAAAACAGTATTAAAGCCGTAATTATTGATGACAACGAGGATGCAGTTGCCCTGTTGGAAATTTACTTGCAGGCCTTCAAAGAAATTCAAGTTCTGGAGAGCACCACAAATGCGCATAAAGGACTGAAAATAGTTACAAAACTACAACCTGACATTGTTTTCCTGGATATTGATATGCCCGAGATGAACGGCCTCGAATTGGGTCAGGTTATTTTCGAAAGCGGGCTAAAAACCGAAATTGTATTCACCACAGCCCACAGCCAGTATGCCTTCAATGCGTTAAGCATAAGGCCACTCGACTATTTAATGAAACCATTTGGACCATCCGAAATTATCGCTGTTATTAACCGGTTTACCACCAAACAAAAAAATTTGGAATTTGAACGCCGCATGGACTTTTTTATGCGGAACAACAGAATAACGACCAAAGTAAAGCTAACGACAAGAAACGGGGCCATTTTTATCAACCCTGAAGACATTATTCTCATCAAAGCCGAACGATCCGGCTGTTCTATTTTTCTGAAAGACGGTAAAAAAGAGTCAATTGCCTATACCATTCCCCGTGCAAAGCAGGCCATCAATTCGCCAAACCTCATCAAAGCCAACCGACTGGCGCTCATCAACCTGCAATATTTAAAACGAATTGAACGAAAGGAAAGGCGGTGTTACCTGAAATACAACGAGCTTAGTTTTCAGGAATCAATCAACAAGGCCGGGATGATTTATCTCGAAACAATCAATTGTTTCCCGATTACCTGAAACAAATGCCAGTGCAATTCCCATTCGCGAAAACTACACTGGCATTTACAATTAAACGGCTCCCAGCCCTCACCTAACTATTCAAAAGAACATAATCCAACACGTCGCTAATTGTTTTTACAAACCTGAATTTCAACCCCTTCAGGTACACATCTTTTATTTCGCTCACATCTTTGCGGTTTGCCTCCGACATGATTATTTCTTTGATTCCGGCCCGTTTGGCCGCCAGTATTTTTTCTTTAATCCCTCCCACCGGAAGCACTTTCCCGCGTAAGGTAATTTCGCCGGTCATGGCAATGTTTTTGCGTACTTTGCGCCCGGTCATAATCGACGCCAGCGAGGTTACCATTGTAATACCAGCCGATGGGCCATCTTTTGGAATAGCTCCTTCCGGAACGTGAATATGCCAGTTGCAGGTTTCAAACATACCGGTATCAATTCCAAGCTCATCGGTGTGCGACTTCAGGTATTCCAGGGCCAGCATAGCCGATTCTTTCATCACTTCACCCAAGTTCCCGGTCAATGTCAGTGCACCTTTTCCTTTGCTTTGACTGGCCTCTACAAACAGTATTTCGCCACCTTGGGCGGTCCAAGCCAGTCCGGTTACCACGCCGGCAAACTCGTTGCCCTGGTAAGTTTCGCGCGAGTACTCGGCTGCCCCGAGGTATTCCTGAACGTCAGAAGCCGCCAGTACCACGTTATAATTGTCTCCGAAAGCAATTTTCCGGGCAACCCGTCGTACCACTTTGGCCACTTTCTTATCGAGCTCGCGAACCCCCGATTCCCGGGTATATTTGTCAACAATCAATTCAACCACTTCTTCCGGAAACACGAGCTGCTCGCTCGACAGCCCGTGGCGTTCCAATTGTTTTGGAATCAGGTGGCGGCGGGCAATTTCAATTTTCTCCTCAACAATATAACCGCTCACATCAATCAATTCCAGGCGGTCGCGCAAAGGTGGAGCAATGGTACTCAGCGTGTTTGCGGTTGCAATAAACATCACCCGCGACAAATCGTAATCGATCTCCAGGTAATTATCGTGAAATTCCGAATTTTGCTCCGGATCCAGCACTTCCAGTAAAGCCGAAGCGGGGTCGCCATGAAAATCCTTGGCGATTTTATCCAGCTCGTCCAAAATAAAAACCGGATTTGACGACTTCGCCTTTTTTATATTTTGAATGATACGTCCGGGCATAGCACCAATGTACGTTTTCCGGTGCCCGCGAATTTCCGATTCGTCATGCAGGCCGCCCAGGCTCATGCGGATATATTTACGCCCCAAAGCACGTGCAATGGATTTACCGAGCGAAGTTTTGCCAACTCCCGGAGGTCCGTAAAGGCACAAAATCGGCGATTTCATATCGTTTTTCAACTTCAATACCGCCAGGTGCTCCAAAATCCGGTCTTTCACCTTGTCCAAGCCGTAGTGGTCTTCGTCCAGCACTTGTTCTGCATTTTTTAAATCGAAGTTATCGTCGGTATATTCGTTCCAGGGCAAGTCGAGCAAAGTTTGGCAATAGCCGAACTGAACCGAATATTCGCCTGCTGCTGGGTTCAGCCGCGAGAGCTTGTGCACTTCTTTCTCGAAAAAAGCAGCTACTTCGTCGTTCCATTTTTTAGCTTTTGCAGCTTCGCGCAGGTCGTTAATTTCCTGTTCAACCGGATTACCACCAAGCTCGTTCTGTATGGTTTTAATTTGCTGGTTCAGCAAAAACTCGCGCTGTTGCTGGTCCAGTTCGAGCTTCACTTTTGTTTGAATATCACGTTTCAGTTCCAGCATTTGCACCTCCTTCACCAGGTACGAAATTGCCTGTATCCCACGCTCCCGCAGGTCTGCAATTTCGAGCAAACTTTGCTTTTCGTCCACCTTCAAATCGGTGTTGGAACAAATAAAGTTGATGAGGAAGGTTGAATTTTCGATGTTTTTCACCGCAAAGCTGGCTTCGGGCGGAACATTGGACGAGTACTGGGCAATTTTGACCGACAAATCTTTTAGCGATCCTACAATGGCGTTAAACTCTACGGTATCGCCTTCAAAATTAGTGTCTTCCAATAAATCAACCTTCGCCTTGAAATATGGAAACTCTTCGATGTATTCGACAATACCAAAACGGCGTTTCCCCTGAATGATAACGGAGGTTGAACCATCGGGCATTTCCAGTATTTTCAATATCTGGGCAACGGTGCCCACCTGGTACAAATCTTTGGGTTCGGGATTTTCCACTGCCCCATCAATTTGGGTTACTGTTCCCAATAATTTATCACCACGGAAAACTTCCTGAATTAATTTTAACGATTTTGTACGGCCAACCGTAATCGGAATCACCACTCCGGGAAACAAAACGGTATTGCGAAGCGGTAAAATTGGCAGCGTACCGGGTGCTTTAAAATTACTCAATTCCTGTTCGTCGCCATCGACAATAATCGGAATCAATTCACTTTCATCTCCTGCAAGTCCACTTAATATCATTGTGTTCATTTCGAATTCATGTATAAAGGTTATCAATCTCCTCAAAAAAATATGGCCTGTCATTTTGACAAGTCACGCCTAATTTAAAGAGCGGTACCTACAAAGTCAATGTTTATGCCAAAGCTGGTTTTAAGGTCAAAACCGGCGATAATCTTCGGTCTGGTCAAAAACAGAGGTTAAAATCCGTTGGTCGCTGTCGGTTAAAACGGTACCCCGGCGGGCCATCACCTGTGCAGCGGTTCCAAAAACCGTTTTCAACGTATGCACTTTATACCCGTGCGCGCCGCCATCGGAAAACGAAGGCACAAACTGGCGGGGAAACCCAGCGCCGTGAATATTGCAGCCAACGCCAACCACGGTCCCGGTATTAAACATGGTATTGATCCCTGCTTTGGAATGATCGCCCATTATCAGGCCGCAAAACTGCAATCCTGTCCGGACGAATTTATTGTCGGGATAGTTCCATACTTTTACTTTATCGTACGAATTTTTCAGGTTCGACACATTTGTTCCGGCCCCCAAATTACACCATTCGCCCAAAACCGAATGCCCCAAAAACCCATCGTGCCCTTTATTGCTGTAACCAATTAAAATAGAATGACTAAGCTCGCCGCCCACTTTACAATGAGGCCCCAAACTAACTGGCCCGTAAATTTTCGCCCCCATGTTTACCACGGAGTGATTGCCCATTGCAAAAGGGCCGCGAATTAACGAACCTTCCTGTACCTCGGCCCCTTTCCCGATATAAACGGGCCCTTTTGAAGCATTGATGGTGGCAAATTCGACTACTGCCCCTTCTTCAACAAAAACATTTTCGGGTGCCAGCACCTGGTTGGTTTTGCTCAACTTGCCCGACTTGCGCCCCCGGGTCAGCAATTCAAAATCGAGCAGAAACTGGTTGGCACTTATTTCATTCAAATCCCAAGTGTAGCGAACAAAGTCGAGTTTGCCATCAAATTCGATCCAGTTTATCATTTGTGATCCGTCCGGATAAGCTTTTGCCCCGGCTTCGTTCAGGCGAATGGCCACCGGCAAGCCATGCCACTTCAACCCTTGGTTTAATTGAAGTTTCTGAACTTCGGCTGCCAGCGCATTGGTTGGGCACACATGCGCGAGTACCAGCAAGTTGTCGCCGGCATATTTCGCCGGAAACTTTTCTTTCAGGTAGGCTTCGGTTTTATACGAAGCGGTGAGCTGCAACCGCATTTCCCATTTTTCGGCAATGGTTAGTATCCCTGTCCGCAGGAGTGCCACCGGGCGCGTGTAACACAAGGGTAATAAACAGTTTCGCTGTTCGGCTTCAAAAAAGATGAGGTTCATTTTTTATTGGTTTAAACCATCAAAATTAAGCTAAAAAAAAAGCTCCGCCAGTGGCGAAGCTTTATTTTATAGGGTAGCGCTAAAATTATTTTTTACGGGCATCCATATGCTTTCCATAGCGGTTCATAAATTTATCAACACGTCCTGCGGTGTCAACCAATTTCATTTTACCGGTATAGAATGGGTGTGAGCTGCTTGAAATTTCCAGTTTCACTACCGGATATTCAACGCCATCAACTACTTCTGTTTCTCTCGTATTAATGGTAGATTTTGTCAGGAATACTGTGCCGTTTGACATATCTTTGAATGCTACCGTACGATAATTAGCTGGATGTATTTCTTTTTTCATCGCTGATCTCTTTTACTACATTATTACAATCGGGCTGCAAATATACATACAGTTCGGTAATAACCAAAGCTTTTTTATTTTTTTTCAGCTTCTTTTTCGAGCCCGATAATGGGTGCCCGATGGAAGGGTTTTGTCCGGTCGAACAGATAGCGCATGGTGTGGTGTGTTTTTACGTGTTTGCCACCAACCGATTCGTACAACGCAACCACTTTGGGGTTGAAATCGCCGGCCCACGAAAGCTCCATTTCGTTGTACCAATGTTTGCGGTACATAACGGGGCGAAGGTGCCAGAAGATGGCTGCATCGACCCCGGAACGCTGAAACTGAGGCACAATGCCAATAATCAGGCTTCGGGTGCGGGTCATGGTTTTTTGTTTTTTCAACCATAAAAATTTAAGGATTCCCCAAAAGTTCAGTTTGCCCTTCATTTTAATCAGAATCTGGTTCAAATCTGGAATCATTACAAACAGAGCAATTGGCACTCCCTCGTGATAGGCAAACCAAATAAATTCGGGTTCAAGAATTGGTTTTGCCGATTTCAGAAAATCACGCAAATCGTCTTTATCCAGCGGCTTGTAGTGCTCGTGAAATTGCCAGGCCCCATCGTACACACGGGCAAAATCGTCGATGTATTTTTCGCCCTTGTCCCAACTGAAGTGCTCAAAACTAAACTGTGGCTTTTTGGCTACCCACTCGGCCACTTTCCAAAAACGCTCGGGCAATTCGGGCATTGTGGTATCCAGATGATAACTAAACTGTTGAAAGTACATCTGGAACCCATAATTCTCGAAAAGCTGCTTGTAGTAAGGCGGATTATAAGGCATACCGAAGCCCTGCGGCATAAACCCATCGACCAGCAAGCCCCAGTTAATGTAGTTTTCGCCAAAATTTACCGGCCCATCCATGGCTTCCATGCCACGGGCTTTCAACCAGTCGCGGGCAGCATCGAACAAGGCATTGGCTGCCTGCTGGTTATCAATACATTCAAAAAAACCACAGCCCCCGGTTGCTTGCTCAAACGAAGTTGCTTTATCGTAGTTTACAAATGCGCCAATGCGACCGAGCAGCTGACCCCGCTCGCCGAGCAAAACCCAGCGGATTGCTTCGCCGTTTTTAAACGATGGGTTTTTGGCTGGGTTAAATACATTATCGACCATTTGCTCTAACTGGGGCGCCCAGTTTTTGTCGTTTTTATAAACCAAATACGGTACCTGATGAAACTGCTTGCGGCTTTTTGCGCTGTCAACAACTTGTAAGTGCATGATTGAACGGATATTTTTGTGCGAGATAACTTTTACAATACGAATGTTTTACGAAACTTAATCCAAAATGATTGGTGCCCGTTTAAATTCTTTTTGAGGATCGAAAAGGTAGCGCAGTGTTTGATGGGTCTTTGTGTGCTTTCCACCAACTGCCTCAAAAATAGAAATCATTTTGGGGTTGAAATCGCCAACCCAGCTCAGCTCCATTTCGGTGTACCAGGGTTTTTGCAACAGCACCTGGCGCAACTGCCAAAAAATGCCCGATTCGAGCCCATGTTTCTGATATTGGGGCACAACACCCATCACCAATACCCGGCAGCGGTTTATTACTTTCCGGCGCCGCAACCAAAGTATTTTAACCAGGTTCAACACATTCAGTTTGCCGCTGTAAATGCGTTTAAACAGTTGGTTCAGGTCGGGCACCATCATAAAAAAAGCAACCGGTTTCCCGTGGTGGTACACAAACCAGATAAAATCTTCTTCGAGCATCATTTTCGATTCATCGAGCATCTTACCAATGTCCTCCGAATCAATGCGTTTATAGTTGTCGTGCTTTATCCAAGCCTGCTCGTATATTTCCAGGAAGTCGGCAATAAACGTGTCCTTTTGGGCAAACCGGAATTGGCGGAATTCGTACCCTGGCTTTTTGGCCATCCAGGCAGCAATTTTCCAGAACCGCTGAGGCAAATCGGGGCTGGTAATATTCAGGTGGTAGCTATATTGCTCGTAATACACCCGGAAACCATAGTTGCGGAACAAATTGGCATAATACGGCCGGTTATATTGCATACCAAAGCTTTGCTGCATAAAACCATCGACCAAAACCCCCCAGTTAAAAAAGTTTTCACCAATATTTATTGGCCCGTCAACGGCCTCCATCCCTTTTGTTTTTAGCCAGGCAACGGCCGTATCGAACAATAAATCGGCAACCTGTTGATTGTCCACACATTCAAAAAAACCAATTCCACCGGTCGGCTGCTCAAAGCTGTACGAATAGGTATCGGTAACAAAAGCTGCGATACGCCCCAGTGTTTTCCCGTTTTTTTCGACCAACCAGCGGCGGGCATCGCCATTTTTCAGGCTATTGTTTTTTTTCGGGTCGAAGGTGTTTTCGACCATTATCCGCAAGGGGGGTACCCAATTGTTATCGTCGTTGTAAATTATATAGGGCAGCTGGTTAAACGCGTCAACCGCTTTTTTTTCGTCAACCTGGATAATTTTCATATTGATTGGCTTGAGAAAATTCGTCGGAAAAATAATACAAAGCGCCCGAAAATAAAAACAGGGAGCCCGCCGGAGTCCCTGTCTTCTATTTTTTTGTTCAACTATCTTTTACTCGCGGCGCGAAGCCAGCTTGGCCAATAATCTCAAAATTTCGAGGTATAACCAAACCAGGGTCACCATCAACCCAAAAGCGCCGTACCACTCCATAAATTTTGGGGCACCGCCACGCGCTCCCTGCTCAATAAAATCGAAGTCGAGAATAAGGTTGAGCGCGGCAACAACCACTACAATCAGGCTAAACCCGATGCTAAAATTGCTGTTTCCGTACAAAAAACCAAGGTTTGCACCAAACATGCCTGCAATAAAACTGACAAAATAAACCAAGGCAATACCACCGGTTGCAGCCAGGATACCCATTTTAAATTTACCGCTGGCACGCAGCTTGCCTGAACGAAACAGCATCAGCATCACAAAAAACACGCCCAGCGTTAGGGCAACGGCACGCATAACCAGCCCCGGGTATTGCGCTTCGAAAAAAGCCGAAATACCTCCCAGGAACAAGCCTTCGAAAACAGCATAAATTGGTGCTGTAATATTGGCATTTTGCGGACGGAAAGTAGTAATAATGGCCGTAATAAAACCGCCAATCGCACCTCCAATCATCCACCACTGAATGGCCGACATGGCTGCTTCGGGGCTTGAATAATCGTAAATGCCGAAAAACTTGCGCCATGTAAACACGGCTGCAAAGGTAACTATCAGTAACATTAAGCCGGTTTTATTCATGGTTCCGTTAATGGTCATTACACCATCGGCCGAACTGGCCCCGAGGCGACTGAAAACGGATTGTCCGAAAACCGGATTAGACGATTTTGACAAATTCATAATTTCAAAAATTTTTGTTTCGCAAAGTAACTATAAAAACAGTGCCAATTGTTCCGATGTAAAATTTACTGACGAAATTGCAGCCTGGCCATTTGTTTATTCCACTAATTTTTTTCTAAATTCGCTCCCCTGAAACGGAGAGCTGCCGGAGTGGTCGATCGGGGCAGACTCGAAATCTGTTGTACCCTTCGGGGTACCGGGGGTTCGAATCCCTCGCTCTCCGCTTAATTTTCGTCCCCGTAATTAATTTCTTCCAGCAACGCAACTGCCATTTTTTTCGCTTGTTCTTCGTCCAACTGCCGAAGTTGTTCCAGGAACCCAACCGTGCTTTTCCGAAGTTCTTCGTTCCGGTTTGCAATAATTACCAGGGTGCGGTAAAAAGCCGGGGCCAGCTGCGGGTCCTTCGACAACGGGATTATTATGGGAAAAAACGTTTCGAACATTTCGTTAATGGCTTTTTTATCAACCATTGCCAACCGGCCCAGCAACAGCAAACCGGCGTAATGCACCAGGTACTTTTTTCCGCAACAGTACTCCATTGCTTTTACAAAGGCAAACTTGGTGTGAACGTACAGGTTCATTACCGTTTGCTCAATAATTTCGGCGTATTCTGCGCTTTTTATCCAATAGTCAAGCTGCTCCTCCGATACCCGGTCGGGTTCGTCCAGCAAGCTTGCCAGAATCAGGGTTTCGCGCCAACCCTTGTTCCAAAGTTTCAGGGCCAGCAAATGGTTTTTGTTGTAACCACTAGCCAGTTCGCGCAAATGAATGACCGATACGCCCCAGTTAATTTTATAATTAACACCCATCCGTTTCATTTGAGCTACCGTTTCGCCGTTTTTGCGCAAACGCACTTTTGTTAGCAATTCCCTAAAAACCATTTCGGTAGCAGGGTCATCCATCATTACATCCATAGTCTGATATTAGGTATTCGGACAAAAAAAAGACGGGACAAAAGTAATGAATAGATTTTGCGGAAGGAAATATTCTAACAGCGGTTTTCCTTGCCACCCATTGGCCGTGAAGTAACTTCGGCTTATTTTTTAAACACAAAATACACCGCCAGAATCAAAAAAACGAAGCCCACCAGGTGGTTCCAGCGGAAACTTTCGGTGCGAAAAAGCAGCAAGGTAAACACCGAAAACACGATTAATGTAATCACTTCCTGCAACACTTTCAGCTCGATAAGCGAAAACGGGCCGCCGTATTCTTTATAGCCAATCCGGTTGGCCGGTACCTGAAAAAAATACTCGAAAAGGGCAATGCCCCAACTTATTAGTACAATAGACACCAAGCCGAGTTTGCTGAACCATTTCATTTCGGCAAATTTCAGGTGGCCGTACCAGGCAAAGGTCATAAAGGTGTTCGAAAGTACCAGTAAGGCAATGGTCAGAAAAGCTTTCATCGGCAATTAAATTAGCTGCCGCAAAACTAGGCAATTCCGGCTTGCACCGGCTCATTGGAGCCGGTGTTTAAAAACAAAATCTTTAGAAAATGGAAATCGTTCTATGGCTTCACCAGTAATTTACCGCTTACAATTTCATTGTTAATATGGGCACGCACCACATACACACCTTCGCGCCAGCCCGAGGTATTTAAGCGAAACTGGCTGCCCCGTAGCTTTGCTTTTTTTAGTTTCAGCTTTTGAAAGCTGTCGTAAATTTCCAAGTCCCATTCTCTGTTATCAGTTGTTAGTGAGGCTGATGCTGCTGACATCGGTGCCACTCCATCTGTCGTTTCCTGTATCAGGCTGATGGTGGTTTCGTCGGTAGAAGGGTTGGGCGAAAATGATAAATAATACCCGCCATAACAATTCAGGGCATAAAAAGCTTTCGATTGTGAATTGGATAACCCGCAAGCATTTTGTGCCTGCACATTAATATACTGAGATGAAGAAGCACCGGGATAAAGCACAAACATGGCTGCACTTTGATTTGGCTTTCCGGGCATTTCGTCGTAACCAGTAAAATAAGACGACCAGCCGCCAAAATTCCATTGAAAACCTGTAATCCCTTGTGCCTTTGCCTGGCTGTGGCTTGCAACTATGGCCAACTCTGCGCCTATACAAAGCTCGTTGCTTGATGGGCCAAACCGGACCGACATATCAATGGCGGAATAAGTCGGCTTTCCTACCCATACCACTTTCTCCGGCAAAGTCACTTCGCCGCAAGCGGTTAACAGGCGGGCACGCACCCAGCTGCTCCCACTACCGGTTGCTTTAATGAGGGGCGAGTTGGTATTTTGCCCCGAGAAAACCGTAAGGGATGGCCCGGTTTCCCAAACAACGGAACTAACTGTTGACGGTAAGTTATTTACCGAAAAAGCGGAACCGGAGGTGCAGATGGTGGAGGGGCCGGAAATAGAGAAACCTTTAGACTTTTTATAATATTTTCTATAACTCATATTATAGATATTAGGACCATATCCAGGTGAATGCCGCATTAATGGCGCTTGTCCCCACTTTGATTCATATTTCCCTGTAGAAGATATTGACTTAACCGCAGAATGATCACCTGTATAATAAAATATTTTTTCTGCATTTAGTTCCGTCGTTTCAATATAACTATTATCATCCCAGTATTTATGAAGGTCTGGGTATTGATTTAACCAGCAAATTGTATTACCACAATCAGTAATGTTCCAAGCATAGCTATGACAATTATATGTTCTACTGGCATTTGCCAAGACTTCAGCTTCCGGATAAGTAGTTTTGTACAGTTGTGTAAGTTCTGCTATCTCTGTATCTGACAGCTCACTTCGATAAAATGCTTCTACCGTAGAACCATTTGGTGTAAATAAAGTGACAGTTTGTGCAAGTGTACTTGTCGTTATGCATGCAAGTAATATACTTAGGATTTTAAACTGAGTTTTCATAAATAACAATTTTATTTTTGAATAAAATTTTTCCCATTTGATACTATCAACTGGAAAAAGTTATCATATTCTTCTTTTGAATAGAAGTTAACCATTGAGGTTTCAAGAAATCGCTTTAGTTGGTCATTTTCATCCATTAAATTAACAAACGGTTCATATTTTGCCAACCAAAGTGTCCTGGCTATCAGAAGCCAGGTAATTTCTCTTGATGCGTCTTCTTCATAATTGACTGCCTGCTGCCTTATTAAGTCGTTTTTTAACGATATTTCAACAATTCTCTTCTTTTCATTTTCACTTAGTTGTTCCAAGAACAGTGGTTGGGATATAAAAAGCTCCAGTCCGCGAGAATAAATTGTACACAATGGATCGACAGACAATAAGCGAGAGAACAAACACAGCGCAGCATCTTCTCTTTTTTTTAATTCAACAAATGAATTTGTGTTTCCAATGACATTCTCAAAATCATGCTGGTAATAACCAGGCCTGGTAACAGTTTCAAAAAAGAAAGGATATTCCCAAATTGACTGAAAAACAGCTTCCGTAGATAATGATACCAATATTGAATTTGGCACCTGGCAGGCTTCTATCATTTCCTGTGTTGTTCTAAAAGTATTCCAAATTTCCATACCTGGTAAAGCCTGATAATTATACGCATCTTGAGGTCGGGGATAATTCATACAATCCAATATTTCATTAATATAAGATTCATAGTTATCATTCTTTTCAGCCTCCTTTTTGCATGTAATCAAGAAAATACAAACCAAAAAGGTTAGCAAACTACTTAGATTCTTCATCGCTGGTCAATATTTGAGATATTTCTGTTAATTCAGTAGAATTAGCATTCTCGTAATTATCAATAAAATATTTCACCTTGCGCATATGTAAGTTTCTACCATGAACTAAGGAATCTTGCTTTGAATAGATAACTGCTCCTAACAGCAGACTTTTGCTTATGCTATACAAACTATAAACATCCTGATGCTGCAATTTATCATTATACTTCTCTAAAAATACTTTTTCAAGTTCCTCTAGCTCTCTGCCATGAGCATTAGAACTAAATATATTATTAGACAAAAGCAATTCTAAAAACACCATCTGATAAACAGCACTTTGCGCATTGTCTTTCTTATCTCCATGCTTAACAATGGAGGTATTTTGGTATAGTTTTCTGAGCTCCTTTAGACAATCTTCCCGTTGCGATAATTCACTAAGCCCGTTAAATTCGTTAATCATCGAAACAATAGCTTCGCGCTCATTAGTAGAAGCGGTATATAGAAAAAATAATGGATAGTTTAAACATATTCGAGCCAACTCAGATGTTGATAAATTGGCCAGAATATCATTCGGAATTTGACAAGCTGTTACCATCTCTTGTCCAGTTAAAAAGGTTTTCCACTTTTCTGAACCAGGCTTAATCGGATAATCCCAACTAACTTCTTTTTGCGAAAAGGCACTAAGTGAAATAATCATCAAAACAAACAAAGTTCCCCTGGTAATACTCAGCAGAAATTCATTGATTGTGAGATTTAAGATTCTTTTTGGTTTCATTTTTTTGGTTTTTAGTGGTGAGTAATTCGCGTGGAGTGGTCAGCACATTCAATCGGTAAAATGCGATGGCAGTTTTGGGAGGTGGTGGTTCGTTCATGGTAAATGGTTTTTGCGGTTAGTGGTTTTCGGAATACTAAAAATACAAAAAAACAGGCTTTATGTCAGTACTTAAGAGCAACCAATCGTACTCTTATTCAAACAACTATACCGTAGATGCTCCTTGGTAGCCTGGGGTTGCGTGAGAGGGTCAACAATTTTGTGGCAAAGCCAGCTCGCCGCACGCGGTAACCAGGCGAGCGCGCACCCAGCTACTGCCACTACCGGTTGCTTTAATAAGGGGCGAGTTGGTGTTTTGCCCCGAAAAAACCGTAAGGTAGGGCCCGGTTTCCCAAACAACGGACAAAACAGATGACGGCAAGTTGCTTACCGAAAAAGCGGAGCCGGAGGTGCAGATGGTGGAGGGGCCGGAAAGGGTTGGATAGATAGCTTGAATTGCAGCAAAAGCATTCAGCCTGCCATAACCAAAAGTATTATCAAAACCGATACTGCCCATATCGGTTGCTGTTTGCTGCAAGGTTGTTCGTACCTGCGCTTCGGTTAAATTGCCGGGGCTTTTTCAAGTCTCAACAGGTTCAGTTTCCAGCTCATTGCCCGCAGCCCCTCGCAAATCTCGGTCATCGAGTCGCAGCGGCTAAAGATGCCAAACAGAACCGTGATCAAATGCGTTTTTGCCTTAAAGGCTTTATAATAATAGTCGGCATTGTGCTTCTTTATTAAACTGGTTAAGTTAATCCCGTCAAGTAAATTTATGACCTGTTTGAAAATCGGCTGTCCGACAAATTTTATTTCTGTATTTTTACCCATGTTGTTTATTGTTCGCAAAACAAATCTACAACATGGGGCCAAACCTTCGGGGACTAACCCCAAATTTTATTTTATTCCCCGTTCAGTAGTGATTTTTTAATATCCTGTATAAGCTTTCTCGCCAAGGTATCTGCCTTTTCGGGCGAAGTGGATTCGGCATAAATCCGGATAATTGGCTCGGTATTCGATTTACGAAGGTGGACCCACTCGTCGGCAAAATCAATTTTTACCCCGTCGATGGTGCTAACCTGTTCACTGGCATAAAGCGCTTCAATTCTTTCCAGCACTTTGTCCACATCAATCGCTGGTGTGAGTTCAATTTTGTTTTTCGAGATGAAAAAATCGGGGTAGGTTTTCCGAAGCTCTGAGCATCTCAATCCCGATTTAGCCAATTGGGTTAAAAAGAGGGCAATACCTACCAGGGCATCGCGTCCATTGTGGCTGGCTGGGTAAATAATCCCGCCGTTTCCTTCGCCACCGATAATGGCGTTGGTTTCCTTCATTTTGGTCACCACATTCACTTCGCCAACAGCGGCAGCAGCGTAACTGCAACCGTGCTTCTCGGTTACCACGCGCAAAGCCCGGCTCGACGACATATTCGATACCGTATTGCCTGGCGTTTTGGAAAGCACATAGTCGGCAATAGCCACCAAAGTGTATTCTTCGTTGAACATGCTACCGTCTTCACTGATGATAGACAGGCGGTCCACATCCGGATCGACCACAAAACAAACATCAACCTGCTCGTTTTTCACTATTGTACAGGTCTCTGTCAGGTTTTCGGGAAGTGGTTCCGGAACGTGGGCAAAATGTCCGGTTGGTTCGGGGTTGATGGCTACAATGCGCTTTACGCCCAAGGCCTCAAGCAGGGCAGGAATGGCTATGCCGCCAACCGAGTTTACCGCATCAAAGGCTACTGCAAAGTTGGCAGCAAGCACCGCACCGGCATCAACCAAATCCAGCGCCAAAACCTGCCGCACATGTTCGTCGGTATAGTCTTTCGTTGTTAGGCTACCGAGTTCATCCACATTAGCAAAATCAAAGTCCTCTTCTTCTGCATATTTCAGAATGGTAGCTCCATCGGAAGCTGAAATAAATTCGCCTTTTGCATTCAACAACTTCAGAGCGTTCCATTGTTTGGGGTTGTGACTGGCGGTAAGAATGATTCCGCCATCGGCCAGCTCTGTTGTCACGGCAATTTCGGTGGTAGGGGTTGTTGCCAAACCCAGATTGACAACATCAATCCCCATTCCGGAGAGCGTAGCGCACACCAGGGAATTCACCATTTCGCCACTGATACGGGCATCGCGGCCAACTACAACTTTACAGCGTTTGTTACCACTTACCGACTTGAGCCACTTGCCGTAAGCAGCTGTAAACTTCACTACATCAAGCGGCGAAAGGTTGTTACCGGGTTTTCCGCCAATAGTTCCGCGAATGCCGGAAATCGATTTAATTAATGTCATATAATAGTTTCAAATTTCGGATTACATAAAATGAAGATAACTTTCTACCAGTCGGCCAAATTCCAGGTTTTCGCCGTAGGTTTTAAAATTGCTAATCAGTGTTTTATCATTAAACGAACGTAACCTGTCAATTTGATGGTCAATCAAACTTGCAGGGAAAACCTTGTCCAATTCAAAATAGCCGCGTTGTTTCTCCAGCGCATCAGCAGCTTCGGCACATGATTGGGGCAACAGTTCAAACTCGGCCTGCTCTTCGGTATTGAACAGGTTTTTGTCTGTTTTCAATTCGTCGGCTTTTTTAACCAGTTCTGGCTCCATAAAGCCCGATAGAATGGTCATAATCAACGCCGCCGAAAGCAGGTAAATATTGGCCGAACCATCGGAGCCTCGGTATTCCAATGTTTGCCGGTAGCTCAGGTCTGCCCAACTCTCGTTTTGCTGGTTGGCGTGTGCCGACAAGGATTCCATGCGGTTCCAACCCAAGGGAACACGAATCAGCGTGGAGCGGTTTTGCATCCCCCAGCAAATTCGGTTAGGGGTCATTTGTCCATCCATCAAACGCAGGTACGACACCGGCGTGGGATTGGCAAAAGCAGCTAAAGCCGCTGCCAGGTTGAGTGTCCCGCCAACCATTTTGAGGCTTGTTGTCGTCAGGTTTTCCTGTTCAATCAATGCATTCTTACCGGTATCTTCAACCAAAAAATGGATGTGCATACCGCTACCTGGCTGGTTCAGTGCAATTTTGGGGATAAAGGTGACATTTACTTTGTACTTCAACCCCAACATGCGCAAAATCCATTTAGCTACCGATACCTGGTCGGCAGCATCTTCCGGGTCGCTCACGGCGAATTCAATCTCGTGCTGTTCAAACAGTTTTTTATTTTGGATGAAGCTACCGGTTTCCGCATGTCCAAATCGCACTTTACCGCCACAACGGGCAATGAGTTTGAGGGCTTCAACCCGCAATTTTTCGTGGGCCGAATAGGGTTCGGCGCTCTGATAGCCATTTTCGCTCAAAACCTGTCCTTCCGTTAAATCGCTGATCACGTAAAATTCCAATTCAGCCATCAGCCGGACCTGCATTCCCGTAGATTTATAAAATTCGTTTCGGGCATTCCTCAATATTTGTACGGGCGAGGCCTCAAATGGCTCCCCACTGGGACCGTAAAACGAGCACAAAATATCGATGGACGGAATCTCCGAAAAGGGATTTATAAAGGCCGTTTTATACCGCGGCACCAGGTAAAGGTCGCTATTGTTGATCAAAAGAAAGGGAAAAACCGAATTTCCGTCAATGCGTTCGCCCGATGTCAGAATCATATCCAGTTCGTCATGTCCGGTAACCATAAAATTCATGGTTTTCAGCTTGCCGTCTTCAGCGGTATAGCGAAAGTTAACCATCTCTATCTGGCGTTCTTCAATGTAACGGATGATATCGTCTTTTGTAAAAGCCGAAGCTGGCTTTTGTAGGTACTGCACCAATGGGTTCGGGTTTGTGAGCATAGCCTGGATGGTTGATTAGGGTTTAAAAATACACAGAGTTTTGTAATTAAATAGAAATGGCACTAAAAAGAAAAGCCCTCCCGGGAGGGGAAGGCTTGACATATCTGCTGAATTTGAATCACTTCAATTTGGCTAGCTGTTCTTCCAGAACTTTAATTTTTGCTTCGGCATCAGCTTGTTTGGCGCGCTCCTTATCCACCACCGCTTCGGGTGCCCCGGCTACGAAACGTTCGTTGCTCAGCTTGCTCATCACCGATTTCAGGAAGCCTTGCGTGTATTTCAACTCCTCTTCCAATTTTTTCCGTTCTTCCACTGGATCAATCATTTCACCTAGCGGAACAAAAAAACTTGAGGATTTAACCAGGAAGGAAGCAGCACCGCCAATTTCTTCCTTAACCTCAGCAAAGGCCGACAGGTTTCCGAGTTTGCAGATAATCGAATCCAGCTCGCGGGTGTAGCCCTTGTCGCCCGGAAGCACAAACAGCTCCAATGTATCCTTATTCGGAATGTTGTTTTTGGTTCGGATATTTCGGATCCCCGAAATGGCTTCCTTGGCGTCTTCAACCTGTTGCAGAAAGTTCTCATCGTAAGCGGTCGATTTTGGCCAGCTGCTCACCATGATGCTTTCGCCAACTTTGCGCTCTTTCAGGTACTGCCATATTTCTTCGCTCACAAAAGGCATGAACGGATGAATGAACCGCAGCACGTCATCGAAAATATCGATTAGTTCGGCATAGGTTTTTCCGTCGATGGGCTGTTGGTAAGCCGGTTTCACCAGTTCGAGCAGCCAGCCCGAGAATTCGTCGCGAACGGTGGTATAAGCATTCATTAACGCATCCGAAATACGGAATTTGTCGAAATGTTCATCCGTTTGCGCTATGATCTGGCTAAACTTTTGGCGGAACCATTCAATGGCCAGCCTCGCGTGTTCGGGTTGAGGGATGCTGCCGTCAACTTCCCAGCCTCTTACCAGGCGGAACGAGTTCCACAATTTGGTCACGAATCCGGCGCCTTGTTGTGGCAGGCTTTCGTCAAACAGCAAATCGCCACCGGCCGGTGAGCAAAGCATCATGCCTACACGAACGCCGTCGGCGCCGTAAGTGGCAATCAGATCGAGCGGGTCGGGCGAGTTGCCCAACTGTTTCGACATTTTGCGGCCCAGCTTGTCGCGAACGATGCCGGTAAAATACACATTGCTGAAACAGGGTTTTTGGCGGTATTCATAACCCGAAACAATCATCCGGGCCACCCAGAAGAAAATAATATCCGGGCCGGTCACCAAGTCGTTGGTCGGGTAGTAATAGTTAATCTCGTCGTTGTCCGGTTGATTAATTCCGTTAAAAACAGAAATTGGCCACAACCAGCTCGAGAACCAAGTATCCAGACAGTCTTCGTCCTGACGCAAGGTAAAGCCTCCCCTAAACCCTCTGAGGGAGGGGAATTTTTCGAGTGCCAATTCGCGGGCTTTTTCTTCGGTTTCAGCCACCACAAATCCGTAGTTACTTTCTCCCTCCCCTTTGGCGAGGCTTGGGGCGGGGCTGATGTACCAGGCCGGAATTCGGTGTCCCCACCACAACTGGCGCGAGATGTTCCAGTCACGGACGTTTTCCATCCAGTGACGGTAGGTATTTTTAAATTTCTCCGGAACAAACTTGATGGTATCTTCCATCACCGCATCCAAGGCCGGCTTGGCCAGGTCTTCCATCTTCAGGAACCACTGGGTTGAAAGTTTGGGTTCGATGGGTACACCGGTACGTTCCGAACAACCCACTTTGTTGGTATAGGCTTCGGTTTTTTCCATCAGGTTTTTGTCGATCAACTCCTGCTCAATTTCGCGGCGCACGTCAAAGCGATCTTTGCCATTGTAATGCATCCCTTGAGCATTCAGTGTTCCGTTGTCATTGAAAATATCGATGGTCTCCAGTTGGTATTTTTCACCCAGTAGGTAGTCATTTACGTCGTGCGCGGGAGTCACCTTCAGGCAGCCAGTACCGAATTCCATGTCCACATACTCGTCCTCGATAACCGGAACCACGCGGTTCACAATCGGGACAATCAGTTTTTTGCCCCGGAGATGTGCGGTTTTCGGATCATTCGGGTTGATACAAACTGCTGTATCGCCGAAAATGGTTTCCGGGCGCGTTGTCGCAATCACGGCGTAAGAAGCCCCCTCAACTCCCCCGTGGGGGGAGCTTTCCAGTGCAGCCCCTTCTTCCTTCTCCCCATCGCGGGGACTGAGGGGGGCTATCCTGTATCTAAGGTAATACAACTTGCGGCTTTGTTCTTTTTGAATTACCTGTTCGTCAGACAAGGCAGTTTT
>JBKEAN010000279.1:0-8178 GCA_047972415.1 Mangrovibacterium sp. | reverse complement strand
CACAACCATGCCGTTGTTTTGGGTTGCTTGAGGTTTTGTTTAAATTTTCCATTTTATTATTTGCTTTAAGTTCGGCTAATTTGGTAATTCAGGTTTGGCCAGTCATCCGATTAGTTCCAGTTTCCTGGTTTTGTGGTTCCCGAATAAGCAATACAATGCCAGTTGATAAGTGTTTCTTGCATTGGCATTGCCAACACAATTGCCACTCGTAATTACAGCCACCGGCCTATGCACCTGTGCCTCGGCACAGCCCCCCTCTATTGCCCCACCAATTTACGACTCTTGCCTGTAAACTCGTTCAATAGCTATTCTATTTAGTTTCATTCTACATAATGCCGGGATGGGGTTGTAATTTTACCGGCTTACCCCCCCTCAAAACCGCTCTCTCGCATCTTTTTACCGCTCTCTCGCATGTTCAAACCGCTTTAGTTCTATTTTAAACCGCTCTCGGGCATCTTTTTTCCGCTTTAATTCGGTTTCAAACCGCTCTCTCGCATGTTTTTACCGCTCTCTCGCATGTTTAAACCGCTTTAATTCTATTTCAAACCGCTTTCGGGCATCTTTTTACCGCTCTAATTCGGTTTTATACCCCCCTGGTTTTGTTGTGCAATCGCTTTGTTCGGCAATATACAGTGTAGTTTACTTTTGGGTGAAGCTATTTTACGCTCGAAACCGAATTGCCGGTACCGGTTTTATGCCCGTTTCGGCGCTAACAAGCCACAACGGTTAGGTTTTTACAGGCTTTGCTATTTTACATTGTCCGCACGGTTGTTTAACAGGGCTTACCCGTGCAAACGGTTCCAATAAGTGTGCGGCCAACCAAAAACACGGAGCCGGCCTGCGCTTGCAAACCAGACAGGCTTAAACCAGGCCGGTTCAAAATAGGCAGCTTCGTTTTTCTATTTCCCCGCATTTTGTACCTTTGTGGCCGCACCGGGGGCAATCCCCGCCCAAAGCGCATTCATTATAAACATTCAAAATAAATGGCATTAATTAACGAAAACTATTTAAAGCTGAAGGCTGGTTACCTGTTTCCGGAAATAGGTCGCCGAGTGGCCGAGTTTGCAAAAGCAAACCCCGAAGCTAAAATTATCCGTATGGGTATTGGCGATGTAACCCAACCGCTTACGCCAACCGTACTGAAGGCATTTCACGAAGGGGTTGAGGAAATGGGTAAGGCTGCAAGCTTCCACGGTTACGGCCCCGAGCAGGGCTACGAGTTTCTGCGGCAGGTAATTGCCGACAAAGCTTTTAAAGCAAACGGAATCGACATTTCGGCCGATGATATTATTGTGTCCGACGGCTCGAAGTGTGACACCGGGAACATTCAGGAGATTTTTGGCGCCGACAACAAAATTGCTATTTGCGACCCCGTGTACCCCGTGTATGCCGATACCACCGTAATGAGCGGTAAAACCGGCGAATGTGCCGCTAACGGCTACTACTCGGGCATTATTTACATGCCTTGTACCGCAGCCAATGGCTTTATTCCCGAATTACCCTCGGAGCGGCCCGACCTTATTTTTCTGTGTTACCCCAACAACCCCACCGGAACCGTTGCCAGTAAGGAAGAATTAGCTAAATGGGTACACTATGCCAAACAAAACAAGAGCATTATCCTGTTCGATGCGGCTTACGAAGCCTTTATTACCGAGCCGGGCATTCCGCGTTCCATTTACGAGATTGAAGGGGCCAAAGAAGTCGCTATCGAGTTCCGCAGCTTATCAAAAACGGCTGGTTTTACCGGTACCCGTTTGGCCTACACTGTTATTCCCGAAGAACTGAACGCGTACGATAAGGCGGGCAACGCACACTCGGTAAAAAAACTGTGGTTGCGCCGTCATACCACCAAATTCAATGGCGTTTCGTACCCGGTACAGAAGGCCGCGGCCGCTGTTTATTCGGAAGAAGGAATGAAAGAGACACAAGCTGTAATTGATTATTACATGGAAAATGCCCGCCTGATGCGCCAAAGCCTGGCCGATGCCGGTTACACGGTATTTGGCGGGGTAAACGCGCCCTATATTTGGGTGAAAACCAAAGGCAACATGAAATCGTGGGACTTTTTTGATAAAGTACTGAACGAAGCCAAGGTGGTAGGTACCCCCGGTTCGGGTTTTGGCCCCGCCGGCGAAGGTTATTTCCGCTTTTCGGCTTTTGCCGACCGCTCTAATGTACTCGAAGCCATGGAACGGATTAAAAAATTGAGCTGATTCAATTGAAAATACACATCCGCAAAGCCCCGGTAATCCAATCGGGGTTTTGTTTTTTGTGCCCTTTTGTGTTGTCCATACATAACTTTGTGCTGAAAACAGGATGAAAACCAACGTTTTTAAAAGAAGATGAATAAATTTAAAGTCCGGTATTCCGGAACCGGGTAGATTAACCAGAAAAGACTAACTATGGACCACATGTTCACCTTCACGCTAACGGTTTTCACGGGCTTTTTTGCCATTATGAACCCCATTGCCATTACGCCCATCTTTTTGGGCATGGTAACGGGCGAAACAGCCGATTCTAAAAAGAAAATTGCCAAAACCGCCAGCATTACCGCTTTTCTAATTGTCGCCTCGTTTGTGGTGGTTGGGAAATACATTTTCGAACTGTTCGGCATTACGGTGCCAGCCTTTAAAATTACGGGCGGAATTCTTATTTTTTATGTCGGTTTTGGTATGCTCATGTCCCGCCCGTCAAAAATACACAATACCGACAGCGCTGGCAATGGGTCCGACATAGCGGTTTCGCCGCTGGCCATACCCATTTTGGCAGGCCCGGGAACTATTGTTACCGCCATGAACTTTGTTACCAATGCCAGGTACTGGCACATTGCCGTTGTGCTGGTGGTTTTTGCTTTTATCTGCTGGCTTACCTACGTGGCGTTCAGGCTCAGCGATCGTATTGTGGCCAAACTGGGCAATAACCTCATTCAGGTTATCGGAAAACTGATGGGGCTGATTATTGCCATCATCGGCACCCAAATGGTTATCGAAGGCATTAAACTATCGTTTCACCTGCTGATGAACTAAAAAGAGGAAGCTGGTTTCCCTTAAATCATGTTAAATAATGTCAGGAATAGTTTTTGTGTTGGGTGAGCAAATGACGAATTATCTACTTTTGTGCCTATGCGGATACTGATAAGTTTCATCGTGTTACTTTTGCTGGCGGTACCCCGGGAAGCAAAATCGCAGGGCGACATCATCGACCCGGTACTTATTTTTCTAAAAGCCAAACTGGTGAATAAAGAAGATGGTTCGGCGGTACCGTATGCCAATATTGTAAACCTGCGCACCCGTGGCGGTACAACAAGCGATGCAAACGGTTTCTTTTCCATGCAAATGCTGAATGTTGACAGCCTCGGCATTTCGGCCGTTGGCTACATGCGCGAGTATATTGGTATTCCGTACACCTATAAAGACGATAGCGTGATAACGCTGTTTGCCCGCCCCTTGCGGATTGCTATTGGCGAAGTACGGGTTACCGGCGAAGCCCAAAAAGTGAATATGGATGGTGTGGCAACCGGCAAACCAAGCGATATTCCGGCCGAACTACGGGGCGACGCCTTCAATAAAAAGCCATCGGTTTTAGCCGCGATATTCTCACCGGCTTCGTTCCTGCAATATCACTTAAGTAAACGCGAAAAGGAGAAACGCGAGGTACGTGCGGCTATGATTAGCGATGCGCAATGGCAATACCTGTCGCAATATTATAACAAGGAAACGGTGATGATGCTGACTGGAATGAACACCGCCGATGCCGATACCTTTATGATTTACTTTAACCAGAAACAGGTGCTGAACCAGCACTCGCGCGAGTACGACGTACGCGAAGCCATTCTGAAACAATACGAAGCCTATTTGAATGAAAAAAGCGGGCTGACAGAGTAATTCGCTTGAATGCGCGGTACCTACACTTCTTTTCGCATCAGCAACGCTTTGCTGCCATTTTTATAATAGGCACGGCGTTCGCCGAAAACTTCAAAACCTTCGCACAGGTATAGTTTTACCGCGGCTTCGTTTATCTCGCTAACTTCGAGGTGGATGTAGCGAAAACCATCGGCTTTGACCAGTTTAGCCGCTTCGGTTAGCAGGTGCCTGGCCAATCCGCGCCCCCTAAAGTTCGGGGAAACAGCAATGGAATACAGTCGCATGGACGAGCTGTTCTTTTTGCCCAGCAACACCATAAACGCGCTGATTTGATTGCCTTTGCGCGATAGTAAAAAATGGCCTTTTGCCTTCGAAATTAAGTAGCGCAATTGTCGGCGGGTAAAGGCTTCGGCATTAAAACACAATTGTTCCAGCTCCAAAACCGCTTTCAAATCCGATGGTTTTGCCATTTCCAGGCTTGGTTGGTTCATCGGTTCCGCCCTTTCAGCTCCATGCGGCTTACAAACTCGCGCAAAATACGGCGGTACAGTTCGTCGCCCAGTAAATCGTCTTCCACACCATGATCGATCGAGGGGTTATCATTCACTTCAATAACCACCGATTTGCCGTTCACTTCTTTTAAGTCCACGCCGTACAAGCCTTTCCCGATGAGCGAAGCGGCGCGTACTGCGTTGCGCACAACATGTTTGGGTACTTTGCCGATAGGGACCGATTCGAAATCGCCCGATTTGGTTTTGGCCCCGTCGTGGTTATAAATTTGCCAGTGCCCACGTGCCATAAAGTATTTGCAGGCATACAGCGGTTCGCCGTTGATGATGCCAATGCGCCAGTCGAAACTGGTGGGCACAAATTCTTGCGCCAACAGCACCGACGTACGCCCGGCCAATTTCTCAACTGCCGAGTTGTACTCTTCTTCGGTACTCACTTTGTACATCCCGATGGAGAATGAACCGTCGGGGATTTTCAACACAATCGGGTTGCCAAGGTATTCGGTTACTTCGGCAAACGAGGCCAGGTTGTTTCTGAAAATCAGTTTCGATTTCGGGGCCGGAATGCCTTCGCGCTCCAGCAACTCTTTCAGGTATACTTTATTGGTGCACCGGATAATCGACAGCGGATCGTCGATAACCACCATGTCGGCCTGGTGTGCCCGTTGCGACAAACGGTAGGTAATATGGTTGAGCGCCGTGGTTTGGCGAATAAACAAACCGTCGAATTCGAGCAGGCGGGGTGTGTCTTCTTCGGTAATGAGCTCGGCATTGATATTCATTTTTTTAGCCTGGCTGATGAATTTGTTGAGCGCCGCTTTGTTACTCGGGGGCATTTGCTCGCAGGGGTCGTACAAAATAGCCAGGTCGAAACGCGAAGCTTTGTGGTGGCGTGGTTGCCTCCATATTTTTTTGTTGAAGTTGTCCAGTGCCTGCGCAAACAAATCTTCTTCCGGGTCGTTCAGCTCGTTCAGGTTCAGCACCCGGATGGATTCAATTTGGTTTTTAGCCCGGTTGGCCAGGGTAACGCGCAGCAGCGGGCAGGGTAATTGCTCGAAAATGAAACGGGCAATTTTGCTGAGCTCGGGCTCTTTGGTCAGTCCAAAATAAATATCAATTTCAGTGTTTTCATTTTCAGGGAGACGGCTTTGCATCCACTTGTAACAAACTTTTTGCAGCGGGTCGTCCATGCGGGTGAGGGCGCCGTTGTCAATACGGTTCAGCACATCTACATTCGGAATTACTTTGTGCCCGCGTGCTTGTGCCAGCAGCGAACAATAATATCCTTCGGTGTGATAATCGAGCTTTGAACAGAGGTTGAGGACCAGCAATGGTTGCTTGCTAAGTTCGTCGTTTTCCAGGTACTCAGCAGCAGTGATCAGTGTTTCAGTTTCGTAATAAGGCTTCCATTGCGCGAATGAATCGACCAGAATGAGCGTTGATTGCATTAGTTTGTTTTTCTACAAAAGCTTTAATTTGATGTTATATGCTTGTTTGACAATTGCGTGAAACCGTCAGAAAAATTAATTCCACCACAAATTACCTATCTGTTATTTAAATACTTACCTAAAATAACCGTTTTTAAAAACAGAATTACAATTGTAAGGATTAATTTGACAGTTGGATGCCTGAACCGGTATTTTTTTGGTTTTACAGTTCAATAATTTTCAATTGGGTTGAAGCCCGCTTTTGCCAGGTCAACAAGGTTTATAACATTGGGCTCAACAATCGGGCAAACGATTCCTTGGCTTTTTCTATCCGGGGGCGCTGCTCCCATTCACCGGCAATAATCTGCCGGCTTTGTTTCAGGTCTTCCATAAATTGAAGCTCCATTTCGCGGGCTATTTCTTCATTATAAATCAGGGCATTCACTTCAAAATTGGTTTCCAGGCTACGGAAGTCCATATTGGCTGTCCCCACCGACGAGAATACCCCGTCGACTACAACCGTTTTGCTATGCAAAAAACCTGGCTGGTAGAAATAGATTTTTACCCTGGCTTCGAGCAATTCCGAAACAAAAGAGCGGGTGCTCCATTTGGGGGTAATGGCATCCGATTCCTGCGGGAGCAAAATGCGCACATCAACCCCACCCATAGCAGCAACCTTCAGGGCATTCAATATTTCGGGGGTTGGTATCAGGTAAGGCGTTGCCAGATACACTCTTTCGCGGGCCGAAGCAATGGATGAGAAATAGATTTGGCTAATGCTTTCCCAGTCCGAATCGGGGCCGCTGGTTGCAATCTGTACCAATTTGCCCGAACCTTCTTTCAGGGGGGGGAAATACTCCGGACCGTGTAATATTTCTTTCGAAACAAAGTACCAGTCGGCCATAAACACCACTTGCAGCATGGTTGCTGCCCCGCCTTTCAGCATCAGGTGGGTGTCGCGCCAAATGCCTAGGTTTTTAATCCCGTACAGGTAGCGGTCGGCAATATTCAGGCCGCCAACAAAAGCGGTTTGCCCGTCAACCACAACTATCTTCCGGTGATTTCGGTAATTAGCCTGCGAGGTGAGGTGCGGAAACCGCACTTTCATGAAACAGTCAATTTGTACCCCGGCTTCGCGCAGCGAGTTGATGTACTTTTTGGGAAGGGCCCAGCTTCCTACATCGTCGTAAATAAACCGGACTTCGACCCCCTCGCTCGCTTTGCGGACCAAAATTTCGCGCAGTTGGTTGCCAATGGTATCATTTTCGACAATGTAAAACTCGATGTGAATGTGATGACGAGCTTCTTCCAACGCTTTAAAAATTGAGGGAAAGGCTTTGTCGCCATTTGTTAAAATTTCCAACTTATTGTTGTTGGTAAGCAGTGCATTGGAGTTGTTCAGTGCCAAACTCATCAGGTGCTTTTTACTTAGAATAGCTTCGGAATAACCGGTGGTTGTTTCGGGTATCTGCCCAAGTTGGTTTTGGGTCATCTTACGCAAATGCTCCAGGCGATCGAGCCCTTTGCGCGAAAACATTTTCTTCTTTCGGTATTCCTGTCCAAAAAAAAGGTAAAACACAATACCTGCGAAAGGCAGCAAAACCAATACCAGTATCCAACTAATGGTTTTTAGCGGGCTGCGGTTTTCCAGCACTATCAGGATAGCAATAAAAATAACGGTCAGCAAATACAAACCGTTCAGTACCGAAGTGATGTTTTCCCAAAGCCAGGAAAGAAGGTTCTCCATAAGTCAGAATTGATTCCTTCATTAAAATTCGATAATTTATAGCTGATTAACAAACAAATTCTGAATACGTAAGAAAGAATACAGAAGATGACAAACAGGAAAAACGAATGGATGTACTGAAATTTAATTGGTTATGAAAACAAAACAAAACCGGGCAGTAGCAAAAGCTGCTCTACAAAAGCTAATTGAAGCGGGATATTTCCTTCTTATCCTCGCTTCCATTGTATTTCTTACAGCTTGCCAAAGCACCAAAACGCTGACAATATGGGATGAAGGCGAAGCCGTGGACGACAGCACTGCTTACGAGTTAATTGTGCTTGACACGGGATTCGAGAGTTGGTTTTTAACACGCGCCCGGCCACCCAATTTTTATAGCCAGGATTATTACGAAAACTGGAACCGCCGCTACACCGATGCCTGGAATTACGAGAAAATAGGTTATAGTTATTCGCAGGTCATTCATGGCAACATCGACTACGACCCCACCGTTGATTATGGTTTGGAGATTAACCACAAACTGTTCTACTACTTTATTTATGTTGAAAATGAATTGGGGATCAGGTTGCTTGTGGATGGGCCGCAGGCTTTTCGGTATTAGCGGATAAAAACCTGCAACTGGGTTTCGTGCAGGT
>JBKEAN010000278.1:0-9015 GCA_047972415.1 Mangrovibacterium sp. | reverse complement strand
TGCCGCACAAAAAGCATTCCTGATTGCCATGCTTGAACCCACAAAAGCAATTGTTGAGATGGAAGAAAAAGGGCAGAACTTTGAGCGTTTAGCCATGCTGGAAGAACTGAAAACAATGCCTTTTGCCGCAGTTTGGGATTATTATTGCTTACAGGAAGGTGTTCCGACCGGCTCGGATTACATTGCCGAAATTCAACAATACGAAAAAGAGGTTTTAAGTAAACGATAAAAAGAAGTGCCGGTTTCTCTCACAGGTTCTGCCCTGAAAAAGAGAAGCCGGCTACTTTCAAATTGCTATGAAACGAACATGTTTGCAGGAAACACAAACACCGATGAAAATGTCGGTATGTGAGTTCCATCCGACAAAAAAAAACAAATTATTTACGGATGAAAGAAGTAATTGCCATTTTTGATATTGGCAAAACAAATAAGAAAATCCTGCTGTTCGATTCGGAATGGAAGCTGGTGTACCAGCACGAACAAAAGTTTGTTGCTAGCACCGACGAAGACGGATTTGAATGTGATGATATTGACCGGATTACCGATTGGATCCGGACCGAGCTGGCCGATTTGTTTGCCGGTGGCCAATACGATGTAAAGGCCGTAAACTTTCGACGTATGGCGCGTCGCTCCTGTTTTTGGACGAGAACGGGGAACGCCTCACGCCGGTTTATAACTACCTGAAACCGGTTTCCGAATCTATTGCCCAAAGGCTGTTTCAGGCAAATGGCGCTAAGGCCGAGTTTTGCTGCCGCACAGCAAGTCCGGCGCTGGGCATGTTGCTCAATTCAGGCATCCAGCTTCTTTGGCTGAAACAGGAGAAACCCGAACTTTTTGCACGCGTAAAGTCAGTCCTGCACTTCCCGCAATACCTTAGTTATATACTTTGCGGGCAAGTCGTTTCCGAACCAACATCCATTGGTTGCCACACGTTTCTTTGGGACTTCGACAATCATTGTTATCATCCATGGCTAGTCGAAAATGGCATTCAATTGCCACAGCCTGTCACCAACGACGTGGTGTTCGAGAGCCAAATTGCAGATAAGAAACTCTTGGTTGGAACCGGCATCCACGATAGCTCGGCTTCGCTGGTGCCTTACCTGAAAGCAAGTGCGGAGCCGTTTATTCTGGTTTCTACCGGAACCTGGTGCATCAGCATGAACCCCTTCAACGCCGAGCCGCTAACGGCCTTGCAACTGGAGCAGGATTGCTTGTGTTTTTTAAGCCCCGATGGACAACAGGTTAAGTCGTCGCGCCTGTTTATGGGCCATTTTCACGAAGTCTGGGCCGGGAAACTGGCGCAGCATTTTCAAACTGAAAACGACCGCTTTAAAACGGTTGCTTGCAGCGAAGAGCTTATCAAATGGGCAAATTCGTATTTTAAGTCCAAGTCATATTTCTTCTCAAAAGGAAAGGAAGGCATAGAGGAAGCGTTGAAATCGCTCGATCTTTCAATCTTTTCAACTTACGAAGAAGCTTATACCAAATTGATGATCGACCTCACGGCTTTGTGCATTTCGTCTATTCACCTCATTATTCAGGCAGCCGACAATACCAGCAAACTGTATGTGTCGGGAGGATTTGCCCGCAACCCCATCTTTATTCATTTGTTGAAACAACACTTTGATAACAAAGAAATTGTAACTTCGGATATTGATAATGCCAGCGCACTGGGAGCTGCCTTGGTGGTAGCCGGTGTTGTTGGATTTAAAAGAGCCAATTTTTTAAGTTGAAATTTTTAGTTTAATCAAATATAGATACATTAGATATGAGAAAGTTAGATACTAAGTTGATGCACCCGCGTGACCAGATCACCATGATTATCGACAAGATTTACCGCAGTGGTTTGACCACGACCTCGGGAGGTAACATTTCCATTATTGATGACAATGGCGATATTTGGGTAACCCCATCGGCAATTGATAAAGGAACCTTGCGCGCATCGGATATAGTTTGTGTCCGCAAAAACGGAACAGTTGACGGTCGCCACAAACCATCGTCCGAATTTCCTTTTCACCGAGCCATTTACGAATGTCGCCCCGAATTGAAAGCGGTGATTCACGCGCATCCGCCAGCCCTGGTCTCATTCAGTATTGTGCGCCAAATACCCAATACCAACATTATTCCGCAGGCAAAATACATTTGCGGCGATATTGGCTACGCAGCGTATGAGCTACCCGGAAGTGATAGGTTAGGTGATGTCATCGCGGAAGAATTCAAAAAAGGCTTCAACGCGGTTATCATGGAAAACCATGGAACAGTGGTTGGCGGTATCGATATGGTTGACGCCTATCAGCGTTTCGAAACGCTGGAATTCTGCGCGCGCTCCATCATCTACGGCAGCACCATTGGCACGCCAAACTATCTGACGGATGCACAGATTGACGAGTTTGAAAATCAGATTCCACGTTTATTGCCTGAGATGGATCGTGTTGATTACCCATCGGATGAGCGTGCCATCCGCGAAGACATCAAAAAAATTGTACATCGCGCTTGTGCTCAAGGCTTAATGATCAGCTCGTACGGAACGGTTTCGGTTCGCTGGAGGGGAAATGATTTTTTGATTACACCCCCGAAAGTTTCGCGCTGGGATATGCAGAACGAGGATATTGTACAAATTAAAGACGGGAAACGCGAGCCGGGGAAAATACCGAGCCGTTCAACCTGGCTGCACCAGGAAATTTATAAACGGAACCCGCACATCAATTCCATTATCTTAACGCAGACGCCGTACCTGATGGCCTACAGCGTGACCAACGTGAAGTTTGATGTACGCACCATTCCCGAAAGCTGGATTTTTCTGCAGGACGTACCCAATGTACCCTTTGGATCTCACTTTGCCGGTTCGCAAACGATTTTGAATACCATTTCGAAAAATACGCCGGCCGTGATTATCAACAATGACTCCGTGTTGGTAACCGGAGATAAATTACTGGGAACCTTTGACCGGCTGGAAGTTGCTGAATTCAGTGCTAAATCGTTGACGATGGGCTCATCCTTGGGCAAGCTGATTCCTATCAATACGCAGCAGGTTGAAGATTTGCGCAAGAAATTTCTGAGCTAAACCGCAAACTACTTGTGAAATGGAAGAAGGCTGTCCGCGTTGGATAGCCTTTTCTGTATCTCAATGTCCTGAAGCAATGCGTGAGGAGGACTCCCGGACTATCAATTCGGTAGGGACGGTAATGGTCAGGTGTTCTTTCAATTTTACCTCCGATTCAATTTCCTGAATAAGTAACTCGGCGGCCTTCAACCCCATATCGAAGGCTGGTTGTTTGAGTGTTGAAATGGATGGCGTAACAACTTCAGAAAATGGCTCATCACTAAAGCCAATCAAGCCGAAATCTTGTGGGATACGGACACCTATTTTTTTCAAATAAACCAACATACTTAAGGCCGAAGTATCATTGCCACAAAAAACCGCATCAGGAGGCTGGGGGAGAGCCAGCAGTTTTTTAATGGCTTCCTGCCCGTCCATTCGGGTCAGGCGATTGAATATAATCAGGTTATCATCAATTGCAAAGCCATATTTTTCGAGCGCAGCCCGGTAACCCAACATCCGGTCGCGGTAGGTGTGGAGTGCTGTAGGCCCGGCCAGGTGGGCTATTCGCTTATAACCTTGTTCAATAAGGTGTTCAGTTGCTTTGTAACCAACCCGATAGTCGTCAACAACAATCTTATGCGATTCCAGTTCCGGAGCCACCCGGTCAAAGAACACGATGGGGATATGCTTATTGCTGAACAGCTTAAAATGCTCAAACTGATCTGTCTGCATACTCAGCGACGCAATCAGCCCGTCAACCCGGTTTGAAAACAGTGATTGTACAATCTTTTGCTCCTTTTCCAACAAGTCGTTCGATTGGGAAATAATCACGTTGTAGCCTCTGTCGAAGGCCACTTCTTCGACCCCGCTGATAAAGCTTGAAAAGAAATGACGGTTGATTAACGGCACTACAATTCCGATTGTATTTGTCTTCTGGTTCCGTAGGTTCGATGCAATCGTGTTTGGCTGGTAGCCCATCTCCAAGGCAGCGGTTTTAATTTTATCGCGAGTCGTTTTACTGATTCGGGGATTATCATTCAGTGCCCTGGAAACCGTTGATGCCGAGATGTTTAATTTCTTGGCCAAATCGTGTATGGTAATCGACGCTTTATTTTCCATATATCAAAAATTCAGCGCAAAGATGCTAATTATTTTGAAACCAGAACGAATTTGAATCTTTTTGCGCAATCGATTGCATTTTTGGATGAATAATTTTATCTTTGTGAAGCAATACCTAATTTTGGGAGCTTTAGCGTATGCCAGGTAAGCTACGCAAAGCATAACAAATTGAAGAAACAGGGTTTTGTTAGTCGCAGGCAGTCAACAAAATCCTTTTTGCAGAGTATAAGCTTAAATACAATTATAATCTAGACACTATGGCTACAATTTTTGAAGAGCGCTACGCTTACAATCCCGAAGATTTTAAAACCTACGACACCACACGTATCCGTAAAGAATTTCTGGTTGAGAAACTGATGGAAGAAGGTACCATCCACTTGGTTTATTCACATATCGAACGCTACATTGTTGGTGGTGCAGTGCCGGTTAAACCGTTGAAACTGGAGACAGTTGATGCGCTGAAATCGGAATATTTTTGTAAACGACGCGAAGTTGGCGTTATCAACGTGGGCAATACCGGCTCGGTAGCGGTTGACGGCGTGGAATACGTACTCGAATTTAAAGATGCCCTGTACATTGGCCGTGGTGCCAAGGAAGTGGTTTTCAGCTCAAAAGATGCATCGAAACCTGCTCGGTTTTACTTCAACTCGGCTCCGGCCCATAAAGAATTTCCGCATAAGCATGTGACCATGAAAGATGCCAATGTGCTACACATGGGATCGCCTGAAACGTCAAACCAACGTAATATCAACCAGTTGTTGATTAATACGGTTGTTGAAACCTGTCAGCTGCAAATGGGAATGACCGAACTTAAACCAGGAAGTGTTTGGAACACCATGCCGGCACACACGCACAGCCGCCGCAACGAAGTTTATTTCTATTTTAATGTTCCCGAAGGACAAGCAGTTTGCCATTTCATGGGCGAACCGAAAGAAACCCGCCACATTTGGATGGGCAACGAGCAAGCTGTTATTTCGCCAACATGGTCAATCCACTCGGCCGCAGGTACCAGCAACTACATCTTTATCTGGGGTATGGCTGGCGAAAACCTCGACTACACCGATATGGATATTATTAAGCCAACCGAATTGAAATAATCATTACTAACGAGCTATAAAAAAAGAATTTAAATTATGAACGAATTATTTGATCTGTCGGGAAAAGTTGCTCTGATTACCGGAGGAACGCATGGTATTGGTATGGCAATCGGCAAAATATTAGGTAAGGCTGGTGCTAAAATCTGTGTCAACGACCTTTCTGAAGAGAAATTGGCAGAAGCCAAAACCGAATATAAAAAAGAAGGCATCGACGTGTTTACCGTTAAATTTAACGTGACCGACGAAGCCGACGTTGATTTCGGTATTTCAGAAATTGAAAAATACTGTGGAACAGTTGATATTCTGGTAAACAATGCCGGTATTATCAAGCGTATCCCTATTTTGGACATGCCCATTGCCGATTATAAGCAAGTAATTGATGTTGACTTGGTTGCTCCGCTTATTGTTGCCAAGCGTGTTGCCCCAAAAATGATTGAAAAACGCGCCGGTAAAATCATTAACATGTGTTCTATGATGAGCGTTTACGGGCGTAACTCAGTATCGGCTTACGCGTCGGCCAAAGGCGGTTTGAAATTGCTAACTGCCAACATGTGCTGCGAGTGGGCAAAATACAACCTCCAAATCAACGGTATTGGCCCGGGTTACATTGCTACCTCGCAAACGGCGCCAATCCGCGAAAATGGCCATCCGTTTAATGATTTGGTCATGACCCGCACACCTGCTGGCCGCTGGGGCGAAGCCGAGGATATTGGTAACGCAGCCTTGTTTCTGGCATCCAAAGCTGCCGATTTTGTAAACGGTCACATTTTGTATGTTGACGGCGGTATTTTGGCCAACTTTGGATACGTAAAAGGCGAAAACGACCTTTAAATGTGACAACCATGAGAAGAAATTTCTTCATTGTTTTGGCTGTTGGAACTATATTTTTCAGTTCGTGCAGCAAAGAAAAACAGGTTGTGATATCAAACCCGATGAACGAAGCCCGCGCCGACGAGGTGCTGGTTTTGAGCCGTCAACAATTGGAAGCCGGTTTCACCGAAGCTAAAAGCGAAAAACTTCCGGTATTGATTAACGGTACCGACACCATTTCTTCGCAAACCGACGATTTGGACGGCGACGGGAAGTGGGATGAATTGGCCTTCTTGGTTAGCCTACAACCCAATGAAACAATGGGTTTAACGCTTGCTTTTATCGAAGCTCCCGCGTATCCGGTTTTCGAAAAACGGACCAATTTGAGGCTCGGCATTCATCAGGATGATGGTTCTTACACGGAGGTGGATCAATACATGGCACCGCCCGCAAGTGAGCCCTTCAAAATTATTGCACAAGGCGAGAGCGTGAGCTGGGAAAACGACAAAATGGGTTTTCGCTGCTATTTCGACTGCCGCAACGTGAAAGACTTGTTTGGTAAGCTGAAACCGGGCCTGATCATTGATAAAATTCATACCGCGGAGATTCCGAACTACCATGTTTTAAGCGACTGGGGAATGGATATTTTGCACTGCGGAAGTTCGGTAGGATCGGGTGGTTTGGCCCTGTTAGAAAACGATTCGCTGTACCGCCTGGGATCGACTGAAACGTACGAATACCAAAAAGTTACGGAAGGCCCGGTCCGCTCCGTTTTCGACCTGAAATACACTGGTTGGAAAATTGGAGAACAGAACCTTTCTGCTGTTGAGCGGATTACCGTTTATCCGGGCAAATACTGGTTCCAATCGGATGTTACTGTTTCGGGCTTTACGGGCGAAAAGCAGTTGGCAACCGGCATTGTAACAACAAAACTGAGCACAGAACCGCAGCACTTCGCCGCAAACAGCGAGTACGATGTAATTGCAACACTCGACAAGCAATCGTTGAATGACGATGAGCTGGGCATGGCGGTTATGCTGGAGGCTGACGAAGAAACGAAAGTAGCGCGTACAAGCAAGGTCGATTTCTTTGCTAAAGGTTACCAAACGGTGCCTGAGAAGCAATTCAGTATCGTTATTTCGGATACTTATTACGTGGCTCAAAAAATAGAGAACGACAAGCCCGCCCGCCATTATTTTGCGGCAGTTTGGGGGTTGGAGAATCCGAAATGGAAGGAGATGGGTGAATTTAGAACCTACCTTTCTGCCGAGGCTAATAAACTGAGTAATCCTATTGTTGTAATGATTCAATAATTACTTTTTTCTTGAAAATTCAAGGAGGTCGCCCAAATGGCGGCCTTTCTTGTTGTTGGCAAGCTTCGTTTGTTCGTCCATTTTTTATAGCTTCATGCCCTAAACCCCATGGTCTCTATTTTATGGCATTAAATTATATCTGGATTTTTTTCTTTATAACCGCGTTTGTTGTTGGCGTCATTAAGCTGGTTTTTTTTGGTGACACCGGGATTTTTCCGGCAATGATGAATTCGACTATGGACATGGCTAAGTCGGGGTTCGAAATTTCGCTTGGACTTACCGGGGTTTTGACACTGTGGATGGGAATTATGAAAATTGGCGAGGAAGGTGGTGTTGTACGGATCTTCTCGAAATTGATTGGTCCGTTTTTTCGAAAGTTATTTCCCGAGTTGGGCAAGGATCATCCGGCGCATGCTTCCATTATGATGAACATTGCAGCCAACATGCTTAACCTAGACAACGCGGCAACACCAATGGGCTTGAAAGCCATGCAGGAAATGCAGGAAACAAACCCGAACAAAGATACAGCCTCGAATGCGCAAATCATGTTTTTGGTTTTGAATACTTCGGGCCTGACACTTCTGCCGATTAGTATTATGGTTTATCGGGCACAATTGGGAGCTGCCAACCCAAGCGACATTTTTATACCAATCATGCTCGCAACTTTTTTTTCTACATTGGCTGGGCTGTTAGCTGTGGCGTACTACCAGAAGATTAACCTGCTCGATAAAACCATTTTATCTTACCTCGGCGGCCTTACAGCTGTGATTGGCTGTATTATATGGTACTTTTCGAGCATCGGGCAGGAACAAGTCACTTTAATTTCGTCGGTTGCCAGCAATGTCATCCTGTTTAGCGTTATCATCGGCTTTATTTTGCTGGGTTTGCGGACCAAAATTAATGTTTATGAGGCTTTTATCGATGGGGCAAAAGATGGTTTTAATATTGCGGTGAAAATTATTCCTTACCTGGTTGCTATTTTGGTTGCTATTGGTGTTTTTCGCGCGTCGGGGGCGATGGATTGGTTTACTGACGGCATTGCCTGGGTACTTGCGCAACTGGGGGTGAATACCGACTTTGTAAAGGCTATTCCAACAGCATTGATGAAACCCTTAAGTGGGAGCGGAGCCCGTGGTATGATGGTTGACGTGATGACCTCTGAAGGGGCCGATTCGTTTGCGGGCCGTGTGGCCAGTACCATTCAGGGAGCAACCGATACCACCTTCTATATTTTGGCCGTTTATTTTGGCTCGGTGGGCATCAAAAAAACGCGTCATGCCTTAGTTTGCGGGCTATTCGCCGATTTTGTAGGTATTGTGGCAGCCATTGCAATGGCTTACCTGTTTTTCCACTAATTGGCTTATTCGTGCTGGTTGGGCGAAATAATCAACAGCGAATTTTCTGCTTTTAATTGCTCCAGTTTGGTTAAAATCGACTTGGTTTCCCATGAGTAGGACACCGAATTTTGACGTGCTTTGATGAAAACGATTAGATCTGTTGATGCCGATTTTAACTGGTTGAACTCCTCAGTATCGGTTATATTCAGATTAATAAAACTTACTTCAGATTTATACGTTAGCTTTTTTGTTGCCGATTTTACGGCATCGTGTAATTTTTCGTCGCCATAAAATAC
>JBKEAN010000277.1:0-22143 GCA_047972415.1 Mangrovibacterium sp. | reverse complement strand
TTGTTGATGTCCTTTTCGTTCTGTACAATTTTACTGAGAACTTCTTCTGGAATGGCCAATTGGCCGGAGATGATAAATTGTTCCATCAGGTCCAGGCTTTCCAACACCACGTTGGCCAGCTTTTCGAAATCGGACATGATTTCCTGAATGGATTCGTCTTTTTTTATCGACATGGGTTTCTGTTTTTTTAATGTTTAAGTTGAAGGCGTATCAACCGAATTTGCCCGTCAGGTATTGCTCGGTTCTCGGATCCTTTGGATTGGTGAACAGGTTTTTTGTTTTTCCGTACTCCACCAATTCACCAAGGTACATAAATAATGAGTAATCCGAAATACGCGCGGCCTGCGACATGTTGTGCGTGACCAGAATGATGGTATAGTTTTCCTTTAACTTGACCAGTAAATCTTCAATCTTGGAAGTGGCGATGGGATCCAGGGCCGACGTCGGTTCGTCCATCAGGATAATTTCGGGACCAAAAGCCAGGGCGCGGGCAATGCACAGCCGCTGCTGCTGCCCGCCCGAGAGGAAGGTTCCTTTTTTGTGCAGCGAGTCTTTCACTTCGTCCCAAAGCGCCACATCGCGCAGCGAGCGCTCCACAATTTCTTCTTTTTCCTTCTTCTTCAGGCTAATGCCGTTCAGTTTGTAGCCTGCAATTACATTGTCGTAAATGCTCATGGTGGGGAAGGGGTTGGGGCGCTGAAAAACCATTCCCATTTGCCGGCGCAGTTTAATGGCCGACATGTCATAAATGTTTTGGTCGTGAATGAGTACTTTTCCCTCGGTCGTGATGTTTTCGTACAGCTCGTGCATGCGGTTGAGGGCGCGCAAAAGGGTACTTTTCCCGCAACCCGATGGCCCCATGATGGCTGTTACCGTGTTCTTTTTTATTTCAACCGACACGTTTTTTACGGCCTGGTTTTGGTCGTAAAAAACCGATAGCCGATCAATGGTCAGAGCCGGGTTCTTAATTTCTGTGATGGTGCTTGTCATGGTCATTTTTTCGTAATCTGTTTAAAAGATGGGTTGAAGTGCTTCAGCTCTTATTTTCGCGAAGCTGCTGCAATCTGCTTCGATATAAAGTTCAGGATTAAGACGATGATCATCAACATGAGCGATGAGCTCCAGATAAGGTCAATCATGTTAGGGTCGTTATAAAATTCCCAGATGAGCAAAGGAATGGCACTGGTAGGTTTGGTCATGTCCAGATTAATCTGTGCGCTACCGAGAGCGGTTAACATCAAGGGAGCTGTTTCGCCCAGCACCCTGGAGATGCCCAGCAGAATACCGGTGAGCAAACCACTGAATCCGGTTGGCATGAGAACCCGAAGAATCACTTTGTGGTAAGGAGTTCCCAGTGCAAGCGCTGCTTCTTTCAGGCTAATGGGTATCATTTTCAGGGTCTCCTCGGTTGAACGGACGATCATGGGCAACATCATAATGGACAAGGAAACTGCCCCTGCCAAAGCTGAGTAGCCATTAGTGATGTGTTTCACCACCCAAAGATACGAAATCAGCCCCAGCACAATGGACGGAACCCCTTGCAGGACATCGGAAATGTTGCGGGTGAAGTTGGCCATGCGTTTATTCTGGTTTTCGTACAGGTAAATGCCGGTAATTAGACCCACCGGGATGGCCATAACCGCGGCCAGGGTAACCATCAAAAGGGTGCCGACAATCCCGTTGGCAATCCCGCCGGGAATGCGTTCACCGTTGGCCAGCGCGGTCATGGCTGCATAGGTGTCGGGAGTGGTTTCAATCAAAAAATTCAGACTGATCTGTTTGTATCCCTTGGCAATCAGTTTTCCAATAATCAGTACAATGGGCGAAATTGTCAAAACCGACAAGAAGATAACAATCCCCAAAACGATTTTGTCCTTTAGCATCCGTCGCTTGGTGCGACTCTTGTATGAGATAGTTGTTGTCGTATTCACTGTTTCTCGTGTTTGCTCTGCATTCTAATCGTTTAAATTTCTTATCTATTCAATCGTTTGATAATCAGCTTCCCCAAGGCATTTACAATGCCGGTAATCACAAACAGCAAGAGTCCGATGGCAATCAGGGAGCTTAGTTTCAGGCCGTCAGCTTCGCCAAACTGATTGGCAATCAAACTGGCCATCGAATTGCCGGTGCCGAACAAGCTATCGGGTACTTTGTTGGAATTCCCGATAAGCATGGTCACGGCCATGGTTTCGCCCAGCGCACGTCCAAACGAGAGGATGTAACCGGCAAAAATCCCCGATTGGGCGCTGGGGATTGTAACTGACTGAATGACTTCCAGCCGGGTGGCACCCAGCGAATAAGCGGCTTCTTTTAAATCGTTGGGTACCATGGCAATGATTTCGTTGCTTAGGGAGGTGGCATAGGGGATAATCATAATCGCTAAAATAAGGCTCGATGTAAAAATGCCAAAGCCTTGATTTCCCAAGCCCAGGTCATTCATGACGGGGCGCAGTACATAAAATCCCCACAAGCCGTAAACGATGGATGGAATTCCCGCCAATAAGTCAACTAGGGTACTCAATATTCGTGCAATGCGGGTACCTTTAAAATACTCGCCTAAAAACAGCGAGCTTGAAAACGACAGAGGTAAGCTGATAAGCAAAGCCAGAACCGAGCTTATGAGGGTACCGGCAATAAAAGGGAGGGCGCCGTAGTCTTCCCTTCCCCGGGTGGGATCCCAGTTATTGCTAAAAATGAAGTTGAAGCCGAAGGCTTTGAAAGCCGGAATGGCTCCCATGACCAGGGAGTAAACCATAGCGGCCGCTACCAGGATGATGATGAAAGAGACCAGTTTTAAAACAAGACGTGTGATTTTATCACTATTCATTTTACATTGTTTTCTATAGTAAACGAGGGCTTACCCGCTGGTTCGCAGTTTTTCGAAGTATTTGTCCAAGCCCTTTAGCTGTTGCCTTTTGGGAGGTCGGACAAGTTTGGCTCCAATACGAAGCCTTGCAGCAAACCAAACTATAAAAGTGGTTTACCATCGTAAGTGGCCGTAGCCAAAATGGCTTTTGCTTTTTCAATGGTCAAAGCCGGTAACGGGGCATAGTGTACTTTTTCTGCATCGCCTTGGGCTTTGGGGCCAAGTAACCAGTTTAGCAGGTCAACGGTTTGCTTGGCCTGCTCTGCCGTGCGGTTGTTGTATTTTTGTTCTTTGTAAAAGATAATCCAGGTGAAGCCGCTGATTGGATACGAAGCTGGATCGGATGAGTTGGTCAGCATAATTCGTGTATCGGCCGGAATTTCGCCCCGGGCTGCTGCACTGATGCTTTCGATGGTTGGAAGCACATAGTTACCGGCGCTGTTTTGTACTTTGGCCATGGCAATTTTTTGAGCAAAAGCAAACTCGGAGCCAATGTACCCGATGGCGCCGTTGGTTTGGCTAATGGTTCCGGCAACACCTGGGTTGCCTTTGGCGCCCATACCCACCGGCCAGTTTAAGGATTTGCCGCCACCAATCTGGCTAGCCCATTTTTGGCTTATTTTACACATAAAGTCGGCAAAAATTTGGGTTGTTCCGCTACCGTCCGAGCGGTAAACAACGGTTATTTCAGTGGCAGGTAACTTTAGGCCGGGGTTGTTGGCGACTAGTTGGGTATCGTCCCATTTGGTAATTTCACCCATGAATATTTTTTCGAGCAACGTATTGGTCAATTTCAAGGAATCAACTCCGGGCAAGTTGTAGGCAATCACCACGGCACCAATACAGGTAGGGATGTGCAGGACTTCGCCGGGCATTTCGGATAGCTGCGCGTCGTCTAAAAACCCGTCGGTTGCGCCAAAGTCAACCACTTGGTCTTTCAGGCTGCGAACGCCGCCACCCGAGCCAATGCCGCCATAGGTGACCTGCGTACCGCTTTCGGCGGTGTATTCTTTAAAAACCATATTGTAAAAGGGTAGTGGGAAGGTCGCCCCGGCGGCCGTTAACTGAATATTCGTTTTTCCGCCTTCGGCTGTTTTATTGCCCGAATTGGAACAAGCGCCCAGCAGTGCTGTAGCGAATACAAGGGTCAATAGTCTTTTCATCTGTAAACTGTTATTTAGAATTTAATTTCGCAATTCAATAAAAATGTGCTGGTAAAGGATTGGACGCCGTCTTTGGGATTCCATCCACTAAAGGTAGGAGCCAGTTTAACGCCTTTTGCCGGCGCATATTCCAATCCAGCCATGAACAAATCACCGTCATTGGCCAGGTTCCAGTCATCTTTGGACAGGCGTTGGTCGTAACGTCCGAAGGCTTTTAGTTTCTGGGTGGCTTGCACGAAGGCATAAGCAGATACACCGCTTTGGTCTTTCCCATGAACAAACGAGGTGTTGCTCATTCGGTTGTATTCCGCGCCAATCGCTATATTTTCAACCTGGTAGCCGGCAAACAGAGCCATGGTTCCCTGGGTTTCATCTTTGTTAATAAAATCGTAGTAGGCTCGCAAGGTCAATTGTTCAACCGGGTGAATAGTGGCACCGAATCCCAGCCGCAAGGCGCTGTCGCGTTGCATTTTTTTGTAGCCCTCGCCGTTAGCCACAATGAGGTCGGCACTTAGGTTTTTGCTGAACTTATAAGCGATCTTGGCGCCCAAATCCCGACTGGCCGAGTACTTGTATAAGTCCTGGTACGATTTTTCCACGTAGCGCAGGCTCCAGAAATTTTCTTGCAGATTGTAGGCATTGGCTGTAATAATACCAAAGTCCATCGTCCAGCCCTTGTCCTTATATTCCAGGTAAGCATTTCTGGAAAACACACTAAAGTCCTGCGAACTTTGGTTTTCCAGGGTACCCACATCAATACAAAGCTTGGCCGAAAGCTTTGGTGAAAAATTGTAGTTATAGCCCAATTCCAGCCGGTTGAGCGCGAAACCCGATGCGCTTTCTCCGTCGGTGAGGGAGGTGTAAAAATTGGTAAATGCAGCACCAAAAAATTTACCGCCAGGTTTAAATTCTTCTGTGGCCTGTGACATGCCGGATAAGGTTAAGCACAGCGTGGCAAATGTTACAATTATTCTGAGTTTCATATATCCTTAAGATTGACAGCACTTAAATCCCTGTAATTGAATTCGGAAACAAATCAATAGCTATTTCGTTACAGCCGGATTAATGAATGATTACAAAACGATTAATAATAACTGTACAGGTAAATTCAAAAGAAATGATTAACTAGTTATTGGCTCTCTGGCAGCTAGTTGGGTGGTATTGCAAAAATATTGCAGCCCCAGTTCCGTATTAATTTGCTGTGTCGCTATTTTTGGGCGGCTTTTCAATTTACATGAAAGATTTTTACACCATGAATAAACCTGTTTGGCTATTGGCTGTTTGTGGGGATGTTTAGGCATTGTTTGGCTTGGGATGATTTTTAACCGATTATAGATAATGAAGAAATTAATAGTCGCTTTTGCCCTGGTGCTTAGTGGAAGCGCTTACGCAGGGAACAGTCGTGTGCAGGGCAAGGTAATTGATGCGGGTACCCGCGAACCCATGGAATTTGCGAGCGTCGCTTTGTTTCAAACAGTAGGCGGTGAAGTGGTTTCCGGAACGATTACAGATAGGTCGGGGCAGTTTGCATTTGAGAAGCTAAATGCCGGCAGCTACTACCTGGCCATTCAGTTTGTGGGTTACGAGCTAACGCAGTCCGAGAAATTTACACTTGAACCCGGACAACACATGGTGCTTAGCGACATTGCAGTTGGGGAGGGCAATGTTTTGGTGGACGAGGTTTTGGTAACCGGAAGGAGAGAAGGCCTAGCGAATAAATTGGAAAAGCAAGTTTATAAGGCAGGCCAGTTTGAATCGGCAAAGGGAGGATCGGCAGTTGATGTGCTGAAGAATATGCCTTCTGTTTCGGTAAATGGACAGGGCGATATCACACTGCGCGGATCGAGCGGCTTTTTGGTGCTGATAAACGGGAAGCCGATTTTGGGGGAGGCACAAAACATGCTGGGGCAATTGCCTTCAACGGCAATCGAGAATATTGAACTGATTACTTCGCCTTCGGCCAAGTACGATCCCGATGGCAATGCCGGGATTATTAACATTACCACAAAAGCCGGGATGAACAACAACATGGGTTTCGAGCAGAATTTGCAGTTTGGGCTTCCACCGACTACAACTTACAACAACGTGCGGAATCCAGTCCGCTTCGGAGCCGATGCCTTGTTCAACTACCAAAAAAACAAGTGGACACTTAGCCTGGGTGCCAACTACAACCGCAACGACCTGGCCGGATACCGGGAGGGCGATGTGTCTATTGCCAACGAAGGGGATAATACGCTGAACCATTTTCCCTCGAAAGGGGAGCGCAGTTTTTACCGTTACGATTATGCGGGGCGTGCATCAGTTGGGTTTCAGGCCAGCGAGGCTAACCTGATCACCTTTGGGGTTTACGCGGGGAAACGTTACCAGGAGCGCGATGCCAATTTGTTTTACGACAACTCGCAAACCAATCTGGAAACCGGCAACGTAAACTACGAAACCCATTATTATAACGAGAATAAGCAGATTAAACAGGGGACATTTACGGTGGCAAACCTCGATTTTTCCCATCAGTTCAGTACGCGTTCATCCATCTCTTTTTCAGCTTTATATGAGTATGATGATTTAACGGGGAATACCCACAATCGGAATCTGGACACCCCAAATGGAAGCCTGATCCAATACGTGCAAAATCCGTATAAAAAGCCGATTGAAGGTTATCGCTTACAGTTTGATTATGCGGTGAAACTGGGAGCTGGCAAACTGGAAGCCGGTTATCAATTTCGTGATGACACGCAGGACGGGGTTTTCGACTACCTGATTAGCCCGGAAGAATTGGATCAGCCGGATTTGGATCAATTTCGAGGAACGGCCGACTCGCGTAACCGGATTAGCTCGGTTTATACTCAATATTCGGCAAAACGCGAAAAATTTGAGTATTCGGCGGGGCTTCGGTATGAGTATTACGACCGCTCGGTGGTTTTATCAACCGACCCGGACAGGCATTCGCTAAGTCTGTCGAATTTATTCCCGTCGGTGAACCTGCTTTACACCATGAATGAAAATTGGAAAATAAAATCTGGCTATAACCGCCGGATTCAACGCTCGTCAAACAATCAATTGAACCCGATTCCCGAGCGGGAACACTCGGAGACGCTGGAAGTGGGCGATCCCGACCTTAAACCGGAACTTGTGGATGCTGTTGAGCTGGGTCTCACTAATGCGTTCGAAAACGGGTCTATGTTCGTAACTGCATATTACCGGGGGAGCAAAGACCCGGTTCAACGGGTAAACAGCATTTACGCCGATACTATTTTGTACCGTGTTTACACCAATGTTGATAAAAGTAGGGCTTATGGCTTGGAACTTGGTTCAAATGTGCGGCCGGTGAAATGGTGGAACCTTTACATGGGGGCCAATTTGTTTAAACAAAAATATAAAGGCAATTTCATGCTTCAGGGAGAAAGCTACGCTGCCAACACCAGCAACGATTGGGTGTACTCGTTTAATGTGAATACCAATTTCGATTTAACACCGACGCTGCAACTTCAAGCGAATGCAAATTATCTGTCGAAACGGCCAACGGCACAGGGGGAAGACTCCCGCTTTCTGAGCCCGAATTTATCGATTAAGAAGAGCTTTCTCAATAACAGGCTGTCAGCCAGCTTGCTCTGGCAAAACATCGATCTGGGGATGAACGAGTCCAACCGGCAACGGATTACCACCTGGGGTTCCGGTTTCTATACCACGACCAACTATATTTACGAAACAGATATGCTGGTGCTTAACCTGACATTCAAGCTGAATAAAAAGCAAGTAAAAACAAAAACACCCAAAAGTGAGTTTGGCGAGAACGAGTTCTGATTTAGTCCTCGATGAAATAATCAATTGTGGTTACCACCCGGATGACCTTAATTTGCGGGCTATTTAAATCGCGATCGGTAATGGAGAAGAGACCCTGATTGGCCCCTTTGATTTTGCCGACTCGCGAGTTGGAATCTTTGGCAAATTTCTCGGCCACCTCGCGCGCGTTTTTGGTGGCTTCCTCAATCATCGGGGGTTTTATTTCATTCAGTTTGGTATAAACATATTCAATGGGTTGCCAGGGGTTTTTAGCCCCGATAATAATTCCCTTGGTGAGTAGCTCGCTCGACTTGTCCAAGGCCTCCTGTAACTTGTCAATTTTACTTGTGCGAATAGTGAAATCAATTTTGGTGATGTACCTAAACTCGCGCGAAGCCTGATCGCCGCCATACATTTGGGTCCGGGCATCGTCGATGTTGGTTGTTCCCATCGACATCTCGTCGGGGCCAAAGCCCAGGGCTTCAAAAAAAGCTTTGACCTCAGAGGTTTGCGCGTCAATGGTTGCCTGGAGCTGTTTGAGTTCGTTTCCGGCCAGGGTTATTTGGAGGGGCCAAACCGCTTTGTCGGCCAGCACCTCGCGCTCGGACAATCCTTTCACTTCCACCGAGCGGTTACTGATAACAGCATTTTTGTGCATGTTTCCGATAAGGTAGCCGGCAGCAACAATGGCCACCGATACCAAGGCTATTTTCACCCAGCTAAGGTCTTTCATGTTGATTCTTGTTTTGTTTCATTCAAATGTACAAAAAAACCCGGCTCATTTGAGCCGGGTTTTGATTATTAGCCTATTTTAACTTAAACGCCAAATGTTTTTTTAACGGCATCAACGTAGTCGAGTTTTTCCCAAGTAAACAACTCCACTTCTTTCTCAATTTTACCCCAATAAGGCGATTCGAATATTTTAGTAATTGTTTGGGGCGTGCGGCCCATGTGCCCGTAGGCTGCCGACTCGCGGTAAATTGGGTTGCGCAGTTTTAGCCGGGCTTCAATAGCTGCAGGTCGCAGATCGAAGAGCTCTTCAACTTTGCGGGCAATTTCGCCATCTTCCAGTTTAACGTGTGCGGTGTTAAATGTACTCACATACACACCGACAGGCTTGGCCACGCCAATGGCATAGGCCAATTGCACCAATACTTCGTCAGCAATTCCGGCTGCAACCAGGTTCTTGGCAATGTGACGGGCAGCATAAGCTGCAGAGCGGTCAACTTTTGAAGGGTCTTTGCCCGAGAAAGCGCCGCCACCGTGGGCGCCTTTACCGCCATAGGTATCCACGATAATTTTGCGTCCGGTTAAGCCGGTATCGCCATGTGGGCCGCCAATTACGAATTTGCCGGTTGGATTAACGTGGTAGTTGATGTCGCTGCCAAACAGCGCTTGCACCCGTTGGGGCAATTGCGCAATAACCCGCGGCATCAGAATGGCAATCACATCGGCTTTAATCTTGGCCAGCATGGGTTCATCTGCATCAAATTCGTCGTGTTGGGTCGAAACAACAATCGTATCCACGCGCTTGGGCGTTTTATCGACGTTATATTCAATGGTTACCTGCGATTTAGAATCGGGGCGCAGATAAGTCATTACCTTTCCTTCGCGGCGGATGGCGGCTAGCTCAATCAAAATCAGGTGCGACAGTTCCAGCGGCAACGGCATGTAGTTGTCGGTTTCGCGGCTGGCGTAACCAAACATCATTCCTTGGTCGCCGGCTCCCTGATCCATTTTGTCGGCTTTGTCCACACCGCGGTTAATGTCGGCGCTTTGTTCGTGAATAGCGGTCAACACCCCACACGAATCGCCGTCGAAACGGTACTCGGCCTTGGTGTAACCGATTTGGTTAATCACTTTGCGGGCTGTTTCCTGCACATCAACGTAGGTTTTCGATTTTACTTCGCCAGCCAGAACAACCTGTCCGGTTGTTACCAGGGTTTCGATGGCTACTTTCGAGTTGGGGTCAAACGCCAGAAATTCATCCAGCAAGGCATCAGAAATTTGATCCGAAACTTTATCAGGATGCCCCTCCGATACCGATTCGCTTGTAAATAAATAACTCATCTCAATAAATCATTACGACTTGACAGCCAGCACAACTGCGGCAGCAAATCAAGGTTAATCATGATGTGGATGAATGGATTGAAAGGAAAAGTTGAAAAGTAAAGCGATTGCTTTAGCATTTTTTTCTGTGGTTGCAATCAATCTCAAATTTTTCCACAATAACGGTGACAAAGGTAATCGGTTTTTTTAGTTTTCAAAAATGCCTGTTCGAAAGTGAAAACCAATTTTGAAGGTTTCGTGCGAAATGGTTTTGCGAGCGTAACCAGTTGTCCGATGTTCGAGTTGAAAAAGAAAAGTTGAATTTGTCGGGGTTGAAGCCGGTAAACTTCAACTTTAATATTTCCGAAAGATTAGCAGGTTGTTAACATCAGGCTGAAGAATAAAACTTACATTTGAAGCTGTTATCGGTTCTGCGGCTGTACAATCAGTCGGGATGAAAAGGGAATCCGGTGCGATACCGGAGCTGTCCCCGCAGCTGTAAACCCGCTATATGATTTCGGAAATTTGACACCACTGTTTGCCACCCGGCTGCCATCGGGACGAGCGGGAAGGTATCCGGAATCGGGTGAGCCAGAAGACCTGCCGGTAATTCGAAGTTTTCGGGGTAAGGACGCTGCCGTTTTTGCGCATCCCTGGCTTCATTGGCTCCCGCTTTCTGCCAATTGATGGGAGCAATGTAACTGTTAAAAGCTGCGGTCAGGGGCCACAGCTTTTTTTTGTGCGTTCGGTGCAAACTACATAAGCGCAGTAGGGCACATAAAACTTCATTTTAACGAATTTAACCGCAGAGATACCGGAAGAAACGCAGAGAATGCGGCATTTTGTCCGGTTGCTTCACTTAATTGTCGCGTTTTTCTGTCTTTGCGTTTGTAATTATTTTCGGAAAACTTTTCGGAAAAACTCGTCAACACGGGTAACAGGTTCAACGTCTATTTTGAATTTTTTAAAGTTGAGGGATTTGCCATTGCCGGGTACAAAAATTTTTGTCATTCCCAATTTTTCGGCTTCGGCAATACGCTGCTCCAGCCGGTTTACGGCACGGATTTCGCCCGATAGTCCCACCTCGCCCGCAAAACAGAGGGTTTTATCAATGGCCAAATCGAAGTTGGACGAGAGGATGGCCGAAATAACTGCGAGATCGATAGCGGGATCGTCAACCTTAATTCCCCCGGCAATATTCAGAAATACATCTTTGGTGGCCAGTTTAAAACCGGCGCGTTTTTCGAGCACGGCCAGCAGCATGTTCAGTCGGCGAAGGTCGAAACCGGTGGACGAGCGCTGCGGGGTTCCGTAGGCAGCGGTGCTCACCAGGCTTTGAATTTCGATGAGCAGGGGGCGGTTTCCTTCAATGGCACAGGCAATTGCTGTTCCGCTCAGGCCTTCGTCGTGGTGGTTAATAAGTAGTTCCGACGGGTTACTCACTTCGCGCATACCGGTGTTGTTCATTTCGAAAATACCCAGTTCCGAAGTTGACCCGAACCGGTTTTTGATAGCCCGCAGAATGCGGTACAGGTATTGGTTTTCGCCTTCGAATTGCAACACCGTGTCGACCATGTGTTCCAGTACTTTGGGCCCGGCCAGGCTTCCTTCTTTGGTGATGTGCCCAATAAGGATAACGGGTATTTGGCGTTCTTTTGCAAACTTGAGAATGCCGTTGGTGCACTCGCGGATTTGGCTCACTGTTCCCGGCGACGATTCGATGTACGAAGTTGCCACGGTTTGAATGGAGTCGATAATCAGCAGCTCGGGCTCCAGGTGTTCGCAGTGGGTGAGGATGTTTTCGAGCGAAGTTTCGCTCAGAAAAAAACAGCTTTCGTTTTCGCGTTTGAGGCGGTTGGCGCGTATTTTTATTTGCTGAATGCTTTCTTCGCCCGATACGTAAAGGATTTTCCGATCGCGCAGGTCGAGGGCTACTTGTAGTACCAATGTTGATTTTCCGATTCCCGGTTCGCCGCCAATCAGCACCAGCGAACCCGGAACCAAACCACCGCCGAGTGCCCGGTTTAGCTCGCTGTTTCGGGTATCGATGCGTTCGAGTTCGGTGGAGCCCACATCGGAAAGGCGTTGCGGCTGTGCCCCGCTCGCCGAGCGCGATGGCAGTACCGACTTGGTTTCTTTTAATTCCACTTCTTCCACAAAGCTGTTCCAGGCACCGCAGTTAGTACATCGGCCAACCCACTTGGGCGAAGTGCTGCCACATTGCTGGCAGGTAAAAATGGTTTTTAGTTTTACCATCGCTTGATTGCTGTTTTCAATGCTTAAAAGTACAACTTGAATAGCAAAGATGAAAGCAAGGAGTGTGATACTGTACCCGAACCGGGGTGAACTGTTTTTATTTGAAGCTACTTTGTACCTTTACAGTCAATTTTTATGAACCACCGGTAGTTTTTGTATGAAGAAATTGAGTGCAGGCAACAACGTTTTTTATCAGTTCGATTTGTTACCACGAGATGTGGTATTTCATTTTACATCCACAAAAGCAAGCTGGGGAGGAGATGGGAAATGCCGTTTTACAGGAGATGTACCCGAAATATTTGCCGGTTACAGGCGCGAGTTGGCCGAGAGTTTGGGCCTGAATGAAGCGCAGTTTGTATTTCCGAGACAAACCCATAGCGACCACATTGCCATTGTTGAAACCACTGCTCGAGAGTACGATATTCCCGATACCGATGCGTTGGTAACAAATATAAGGGGTTTGTGCATTTGCATACAAACGGCCGATTGTGTTCCGGTTTTGCTTTTCGACCCCGAGCATCGGGTGGTGGCTGCTATACATGCGGGGTGGCGGGGAACCGTTGGTAAAATTGTGACCAAAACAATCGAGTTGATGCAGGAACGCTTTCAAATCAAGGCCAAAAACCTGATTGCGGGTATTGGCCCTTCTATTTCGGCACCCAATTACGAAGTGAGTGCTGACGTGATTCAGCGTTTTAAGAATGAATTTGAATTAGTTGAAACTTTGTTTCAACCTTCGGGAAAACCGGGGCATGCTTACCTTGATTTGTGGGAAGCCAATCGTGTTTTGCTACTGGAATGCGGTGTTCCCGAAAGCCAGATTGAAATTGCCGGCCTCTGCTCCTTTGCCGAAGCTTCGCAGTTTTTTTCGGCCCGGCGCGACGGCGCAGCCACGGGACGAATGGTAACCGGGATTATGCTACGCTGATTTTTGGCTGGTTTAAATTACCTTTGCGCCATAAACACAGGCAGGTGGCATCTCCCTGCCGTAAAAAATTAAAAAAATGCAAAACGAATTCTTTTGGCTAATCATGCTGTTAGCCAACTTTTTCCTGATTATTGCCGCGTTCAAAACTTTTGGTAAATGGGGACTGATTATGTGGATTCCCATTTCAGTTATCCTGGCCAACATACAGGTGGTGCAAACTGTAAAACTGTTTGGCCTGGCGGCAACGCTCGGAAACATTGTTTACGCAACATCGTTTCTGGTAACCGACATCTTGTCGGAAAACTATGGGAAGGATGCAGCCAAACGGGCGATCTGGATTGGCTTTTTTAGCCTGATTGCCATGACTTTGCTGATGAATCTGGCACTGCTTTTTCAGCCACTCCCGGGCGACGGGTTTTCTACGGTTACCCACGAATCGCTGAAAACCATTTTTGGCTTGATGCCGCGCATCGCATTTGCCAGTTTAATTGCTTACCTGCTTTCGCAAGGGCATGATGTTTGGGCCTTTCACCTGTGGAAGAAACGTTTCCCTGAAGCAAAGCATTTGTGGATACGGAATAACCTAAGCACTATGGTTTCGCAGGCAATTGACAGTATTGCCTTCACTTTTATTGCCTTTTTAGGTGTTTTTGAGTGGCCGGTATTGTGGGAAATTTTACTGACAACGTATTTTCTGAAATGGATTGTAGCCGTAGCCGATACGCCGTTTGTGTACTGGTCGCGTGTCATCTACCGGAATGGTAACTTCCTGATGCGCGAATCAGGTACGCCAGAACCAGTTGGTAAATAGGGTCAATATCGGGAAAATTTCGAGGCGGCCAAGCAGCATCGAAAGCGATAACAGGTACTTGGAACCATCGTTCAGCATGGAAAAGTTGGATACCGGGCCAACTTTTCCGAATCCCGGGCCAATACCGCCCATGGTGGTCAGTACACCACCAAAAGAAGTTGGCCAGTCATTCCCCAAAAGCATCATCAGAAAAGTACCAGTAATTACAACACCGTAATAAATTATAATGAAGGTGATGACGCTGCTAACCTGGCTGGTATTGATTATTTTGTTGTTGTACTTCACATTAATCACCGCGTTCGGGTGCAGGATGCGCTTCAAACTACCTTTCAGGTATTGAAGTGCAATCACGTGGCGAATAACCTTTACCCCACCCCCGGTTGAGCCGGCACAGCCACCTATCAGCATCAGAAAGGCAATGAGGATGATGGCCTGAATGGGCCAGATAAGATAATCGGCTGTAGCAAAACCGGTTGATGTAATTACCGTAACAACCTGAAAGAACGAATCGCGGAAAGCCCTTTCGAAACTAATGTCCTGGTTATAATACAGCAACAACGTAATAATCATGCCGACGACGAGAATTATTTTTAAGTACAGGTGAAGTTCCTGGTTTTTGAAGGCTTGTCTGTAATTACCTTTCAACACAAGGAAATGCAAAGCAAAGTTAATTGCAGACAAACCCATAAAAATGGTAATGACATACTGTATATAAGGCGAATATCCGGCAATGCTGGTGTTTTTGGTCGAGAATCCACCAGTGGCAATGGTGGCAAACGAATGGCAAATACTGTCGAAAAGCTCCATCCCTCCCAAAGTAAGCAGAATGGTTTCAGCAATTGTAAAACCAACATAAATTAACCAGATATTGCGAGCCACGTAACGGATTTTGGTCGATACTTTTTCCTCAACAACCACCGAGGCTTCGGAGCTGAACAATTGCGAACCGGTAATTTTTAGGAATGGCATAATGGCAATCACCAGAACAATAATCCCCATCCCCCCAATCCAGTGAGTAAGGGCCCTCCAGAACAGAATGCTCTTCGGAAGCACTTCAATATCAACCAATATAGATGAGCCGGTTGTGGTGAAACCCGACATGGACTCGAAAAAAGCATCAGCAAAGCTGGGAATAGTGCCGGTTACCAGGTAAGGAAAACTACCCACTAACGCCAGAATTATCCAGCCGCACGATGCAATTACCAGGCTTTCGCGAACGCCCGGCTCGGTTTTGTGGTAGTTGCGTGTCATAATATTCAGCACCGCGGCAACACCCAGTGTAGCCAGCATGGTGCGGAACAATTCGGCGCTGGTATTTTCGTGGTAAATAAATGAAACAATAAGCGGCATGATCATAAACAATGCCTCGAACCCAATGATGATAGAAATGATATGGGTAATGATGAGAATATTAACCTTTCTGTGCTTCAAATTGTTGGGTGTTTTTTGTTTAAAATGAAGCTGAATGCGGCAGCGAAATTATAAATTCATCCGGGCTTTGATTTCCCATCAGAAGGTTTTTTTTGGGAGTTCACCAAAAACTTCAGAAACCAGTCACCGGGCTTAGTGAAAATTCAAAAAAACGGATTATGGTTGATTGGACGAAATCGCTACTTTTACGGAGGCTTTTCGGGCTTGGTTTGCAATGGGTGCCATTTCAAATACTGCCGGATTTATCCGGTTGCCCGAATCCCGAAACAAATGAGCAATTAGTTGCATAAAGTAGTGTAGTTTTAGAAATCGGAACAACAACGACAAAGTAATTATCTGGTTATGAAAATTTTCAAGTTTGGCGGAGCATCGGTCAGCTCTGCATCTGCCATCCAAAATGTTGGAAACATTCTCGAAATGTATCCCGGTAAAAAGGTAATCGTGATTTCGGCTATGGGAAAAACCACCAACGAATTGGAGTTTTTGGTACGCAGTTACTACAAAAAAGACCGCAAGGATGGCGAAATCTTTAAACGCATCAAAAACTACCACCAGCAAATTATCGAAGATTTGGGTATCCGGGCCGAGAATCTTGGTCAGGTATATGCCTTGTTTTCGAGCCTGGAGGAGCGGATGAAGCGGATGCCTTCCCTTCAGTTTGATTATGAATACGACCAGGTTGTCTGCTACGGCGAGCTCATCTCAACCGCTATTATTTCAGCCTTTTTAAATCAAACCGGTATCAAAAATAAATGGGTTGATGTGCGTGACAGCCTGCGTACCGACGAAACCTACCGCGAAGCTGTTATCGACTGGAAGTGGTCGGAAATGTTGGTAAACAACGCCTTTAGTTTTAACCAGGCTGACTTGTATGTGACCCAGGGTTTTATCGGCTCCACCATAACCAACCAAACCACCACGCTCGGCCGTGAAGGCTCGGACTTTACCGCCGCCATTTTGGCCAATTTGTTGAATGCCGAAAGCGTAACCATTTGGAAAAACGTGCCGGGTGTGCTGAATGCCGACCCGACCGATTTCACAGATACCGAAAAGCTCGACGAACTGTCGTACAAAGAAGCCATTGAGCTGGCCTATTCGGGCGCAAAAGTCATTCACCCGAAAACCATTAAGCCGCTGCGGAACAAAGATATTCCGCTATTCGTCCGCCCCTTCGATTTTCCGGAGCAACCAGGTACCATCATTCACGAAATTGGTTACCAACTGGAACTTCCGCCAGTGTTTATATTGAAAAAGAAGCAGGCGCTCATCACCCTGTCGCCCGACGATTTCTCTTTTGTCGGTATCGATGTGCTTTCCGAAGTGTTTAGTTTCTTCAAGTCGCACCGCATTAAAGTAAACCTCATTCAACAGTCGGCCATCGACCTGTCACTTTGCGTTGATGAGCCCGAAGTGGGGCTTGAATCGCTGGTGATGGAACTGCGCAAAAAGTACGACGTTCGCTACAACACCGGCTTGGTAATGGCTACCGTGCGTTTTTACGACGAGCCTTCGCTGAAACGAATTGCAGAAGGGCACCAGGTGCTGATGGAGCAGAAAAGCCGCCGCACGGCACGCATGGTGTTAAAATGAAGCTAACAGCAACGAAAGCATTTGTGGCATCGTTGCGGAACCTATGTAATTAATTGTAATTTTAAGAACAGAAAAACCGGTTTACGAACCGTTTAAGACCCGAATCATGCAGCAAATCAAAACCAAAAAGCGAAAGCTCATCTCAATTGTAGTTGGCGCCGCCCTTGTTTTAATTATCGTTTTAGTTGTTGGTAAAAAACAAGGCTGGTTTGGTGGCGATTACATGGTGAGCGTGGTTACCCAAAAAGTTGAAAGCCGCACCATAACCGAGCTGATAACAGCCAACGGCAAAATTCAACCCAAGACCGAAGTGAAGATTAGCCCCGATGTTTCGGGCGAGATTATTGAGTTGAACGTGCAGGAAGGCGACGATGTGAAACAAGGCCAGCTCCTGGTCATCATTAAACCCGATATTTACGTGCAGTCGCTCAACCGCGCCGAAGCCGGGTTAAACTCGGCCAAAGCCGGATTGGCCCAAGCACAGGCCCGCCTGGTGGAAAGCGAGCTGGCGTATAAACGTTCCAAGTCGCTATTCGACCAGCAAACCATTGCCCAATCCGAATTTGAGTCGGCCGAAGCCGCCTATAAAATTGCGCAGGCCGAAGTGCGCTCGGCCGAGTTTGCCGTAAAATCGAACGAAGCCTCGGTTGCCGAAGCCCAGGAGCAATTGGTAAAAACCAAGATTTATGCGCCCATGAACGGCACCGTGTCGGCGCTGAATGTGGAGAAAGGCGAGCGTGTAGTCGGTACCAACATGTATGCCGGTACCGAAATGATGGTGATTTCGGACCTGAACCAAATGGAAGTGAAGGTTGAAGTGAATGAAAACGATATTGTAAAAGTGTCGAAAAACGATACAGCACTGGTTGAAGTGGATGCTTACCTGAAACGTAAATTTAAAGGACTGGTAACCGAAATTGCCAACTCGGCCAACACCGTTGGCACCTCGGGCGACCAGGTAACCAATTTTGATGTGAAGGTGTTGCTGCTGAAAGAATCCTATGCCGATTTGGTGGATAGTGTGGGCATGAAACGCTACCCCTTCCGCCCTGGCATGTCGGCTACGGTTGACGTGCAAACCGAAACCCGTACCGGGGTCATTTCGGTTCCCATTCAGGCGGTGACCACCCGCCTGCCCGAGTCGGCCAAAACCGACAGTTTGAGCTCGTCGGGCAAAAAAGAGGAGAAGAAACAAGAAGTTATCTTTGTGTTCCGCAACGGGCGTGCTTTCTCGCAGCCAGTCGAAACCGGTATTCAGGATAATATGAACATTGAAATACAGAGTGGGCTGAAAGAAGGCGACGAGATCGTCACCGGCCCCTTCAATGCCGTTAGCCGCACGCTGAAGGATAGCCTGGAGGTAAAACCGGTGAGTGAAAATGAACTGTTTACAGCGAAGAAAAAATAACGAACCGCTATCGAAACAAAAGTCCGGGAGCAAATTAATGTCCCCGGACTTTTTGTTTTTATGTATCCCGCGATATTTTTACTGGCTTTTGCTAACTACCCGGGCTTCGGCTTCGGCTTTTTCACCTTCGGCAATGCGTTTCAGGTGGCAAAACAGTAATTCGCCCGTTTTCTCGTCGCGCAGGTGAAGCCCGTTACCCTGGCAATCGGCAAAGAAGTCACAGTCGGCACACAAGCCGGTTTTGGTCCAGCTGCGGTCGCGGTACAATTGGTAGCGGTTTAGCCAAACGTCCTTAAAACTGTCTTTGTAAATATTCCCTTGTATAAAGTTGCTCCGCAAATTGGGGCAGGCCGAAATAGAGCCGTCAACCAGCACCGAGGCAATGTTTACGCCAGCCCGGCAAAAGAAAAAGTTGTCGCGCACTTTGGTTTCGTAGTTGCCCAAAAAGCCTTCGCACCCATAGTTTAGCTTGATGCGCTTTTCGTTCCGTACCCGTTCCATAAAATCGAACAAAGCCTTAAACTGAACGGGCTTTAGTTGAAGTTCGTCCATTTGTTTGGCCCGCCCGATGGGGAATATGGTGAAGATGCGCCACTCGGGGACGCCTCGCTCCAGCAGAAATTCGTAAAAAGCTTGCAGTTCGTCAACGTTCTTTTGGTTTATGCAGCTCACAATGTCCCAGCGCAAATCCTTTTCGGCTTTAAACAACTCAATTGCCTCCACGGCGTTTTTAAAGCTGCGGGGGTTGTTACGCAGCCAATTGTGTGCGTACTCCAGCCCGTCGAGGCTGATGGTTGCCGCCCGCATTCCCGACTGCATCAGTTTGTTCACCATGGCGCGGTTCATGCCCATGCCGTTCGATACAACGCCCCAGGGAAAGCCGCGACGGTACAATTCGAGCCCAATTTCGGCAATGTCCTTCCGCAGAATGGCTTCGCCCCCGGTAAGCACAATCATGGTGCTGTTGGGCTGGAGCAAAGGCGTAATCTCGTCCAGTGCGGCCAAAAAATCATGGCGTGGCATATCGGGTACGGCTGCTTCTTTGTGGCAATCGCTGCCGCAGTGCAGGCAGTTCAGGTTGCAGCGCAGCGTACACTCCCACATGATGTAGGTAAGCTGATGTAGCTTTTGGTTGTTCTTGCGTTCCTGCCGGTGAAGTTTCAATGCCAGCTTTTTGCGAAAAGGGATTTTCAGTACACTCATTCTTTTGCTTTCAGGGTTGCATTTTTTGTTATACTGGTTTCGCCTTTGTACCAACTTCCGGAGCCCTTGGTGTATTCCGGGTCAATAAACTCAATGCTGGTTTCCATCGCCTGAAACTCGCCGTTAGCGGTGCCATCGTGGTCTTCAAATTTAAGGCTGAAGGTGTGGTCGTCCGGAAAATCTTCGAGCTTGGCCGAGTAGTTTCCGTTGGCATCTGTATAAGTGGTGTCGCGTAGGGGATATGGGTCGGTGTTGGCCATCACCACCCGGATGTTGCGGATGGGCTGGCCGCCTTCGTCGGCCTTTACCTGCCCGTTGATGATATACTTGGCGCTGGGTGTTCCGTATTCATCGGGGCCGTACCTGTTGTTATTACAACTGCTAAGCCCGGCGGCCGTGCTAAAACCTAATATCGACATAAGTATCCGGAGTAGTCGGTTCCAGTTGGTGAGAAATCCTGTTTTTAGCTTTTTCATGGTTTGAAAAGTGGTTTTATAGTGCGCTTATTCTTTCGCCTTCAGGTTCACGTTTACGCTTTGGCTGGTTTCGCCTTTGTACCAGGCACCAGAGCCATTGGTGAATTTGGGTTTCACAAACTCAACGCTGGTTTCCATGGTCTGGAACTCGCCATTGGTGGCACCGTCAATATCTTCGAATTTAAGCAAAAAGTTTTGGTTGGTCGGGAACCCGGAAACATCGGCCGAATAGTTCCCCTGGTCGTCGGTGAAGGTGGTATCGCGCTGCGGGTAGTTAACGGTGGTGGCCATCACCACGCGGATGTTGCGGATGGCCTGCCCGCCTTCTTCAGCCTTTACCTGCCCGTTTACAATAAACTTAGCAGTGGGTGTACCATATTCGAAAGTACCCGGAATCGGGTCGTCTCCCTCCGAATTATCACAGGCCCCAAGGCCCACCGCTGTGCCAAAACCCAGAATGGACACCAGGATGCGGAGCAGGCGGCCCCAGCGGGTTAGGAGTTTGGTTTTTAGTTCGTTCATCGTGTTTGGTTTTTCTATACTAAGATACCAACTAAAGACGATGGTTGCTTATTGCGGTACTATTTTTTGGTTATTTATTTCCGTTCTAAGAAAGTGTTGCGCCTGTTACCGGCCATTTTTAAACCGGCAAGTTAGCTGAAAAAAGTAAAATAAGGTATTGGGTTGAAGCCGGATTCCCGGTTCAACCCAATGAATGAACAACTAAGGCGCAGGCGGTACCTTTAATTGTCGATTATTTTACGGGCCGAATGATAGCCGGCGTAAAACGTAGGGTCGCTGTGACGGAAAACCGACATCAGTTTATCGAGGCCATTGGTGAGCAGCTCGTTGGCTTGGTCAATAAGGCTGGCCAATTCCTGGCTGGCTTGGTGCGCGGCTACCTGGTAGGCGCGCGGCAAACCGTTCATTTCGGCAAACAGATCGATGTCGGCTTTTAGCTTGTCAACTTCGGTGGTCGGAAGTCCGTACTCGGTGCTTAGTACCGTGGCGTATTTGTCGGCCTCGGCGATGATTTCTTGCACCTTAATCATAAAATCGACGTTACGCAAACGGAACAATTCGGTAGCCGAAACATTCATACGCCGGGTTAGTACGGCATTGCCGGTTTGCCGGGCCATCGCTTCAATGGTATCGTTGATAATATTGGCACTATCGGCCACCACTTTTTTAAGCTGGCTTTTGTTTTTTCCCAGGTATGTTTTCGCTTTATCCTGGTCGGTAGCAGCAAGTGTAATCGCGGGCAATAAAGCCGAGAACTGGCTCTTTAAGCTAACTATCTTGGGGATAGCGCTCCATTTTGTCATGTTTGAGTCCAGGAATAAATCGACTGAATCAAACATTTCTTTTTGGTTGGTTTGACGTTTGTTCATCTCATTTTCAATTTATATCCACAAATTACCACCTATTTTTATAAAAGTCAATAGGTTGAAGGATATTGCTTTAGGAAGGTGTGGAAAATACGGATAAGTTGACGGCCAATTGACTGTTGTGTGGCTTTTTTGACTAGGCAGGCATTGTGCTTTGCAGTACCTTAACCGGCTTTTTAAGCATTTGTTAGTATCGGTCAACAGGAAAGCTGGCATTGCTTGGATAACATCGTAAATTGTTTACCTGCCGGCACACCTTGTTTACGTGTCAGGGAGCATTGCTTGCGTGCGAGGGAGCATTGCTTACGTGCGAGGGAGCATTGCTTGCGTGCGAGGGAGCATTGCTTGCGTGCGAGGGAGCATTGCTTACGTGCGAGGGAGCATTGCTTACGTGCGAGGGAGCATTGCTTACGTGTCAGGGAGCATTGCTTGCGTGCGAGGGAGCATTGTTTACGTGCGAGGGAGCATTGCTTACGTGCGAGGGAGCATTGCTTACGTGCGAGGGCTTTCTGTTTGGCAGTAAAGGGTTCTTGTTTGCTTGTAAATGGATATTGCTTATTGGTTTGGGAAAAGAAAAGCCCTGCAAATTCAATAAAATTGGTTGCAGGGCTTTATTATTTTAGTTGAACCGCATTTATGCTTACTTGCGGCTAACCTTTACTTTTTGGGTGGGGTCCAGTTCGGCATTGCGTTGCTCTACGGCTGCTATGGTGGCGCCAGCCAGCTCCGCGAAGGCTTTGCCCATTGGCGAGTTTTCGTTGCTGGCAGCCGGTGTGCCGTCGTCGCCGCCTTCG
>JBKEAN010000276.1:0-14897 GCA_047972415.1 Mangrovibacterium sp. | reverse complement strand
GGGCATGGTAATGGCAGTACTTATTGCAGCTTTAGTGAGTACCATCGACTCGGCATTGAACTCGCTGAGCACCGTTTTTACCATGGATATTTATGTGAAACGCGTTCGCCCCGAAGCCAGCCCAAAGGAAATTGTAAACATTGGCCGCATTGTTACCGTACTGGGTGCAGCCATTGCTGTGGTGCTGGCACTCGGTATCGATAGTATAAAAGGTCTGAATTTATTTGATGTCTTTCAGGCAATACTTGGGTTTATTGCGCCACCAATGGCAGTGGTGTTTTTATTTGGGGTGTTGTGGAAGCGGACGACACGCCGGGCAGCCAACTTTATTTTATCGTTCGGTACCTTACTCAGCTTAGGAACCGGCGTGCTTTTTCTTTGGGTTTTCCCGAAAGCACAGTATGCTTTTTGGCCGCATTTTCTGCTTTTATCCTTCTATTTGTTTATTCTACTCTCAATTATAATTGTATTGCTTTCAGTTTTCGATAAAACAGGCGAAAAGCAAAACCAGCTTGATTACGGCAAAATTCCACGGCCGGTTCCTTGGGTTATTGGTTTGTGGGTGGCGCTGGTAGCAGTAATGATTATCCTGTACGTTATTTTTAACGGGCATTAGTATTGTATTTTTGAAAATGTATTCTGGCACAATTATAAAGGGAGTATAGTCGTTTTGATGGTAGCAAAATAAAGACTGGAGGGTCGTTAGTCGGAATGCTCGTCAACCTTTATTTTTCAGGAAGTTCCGGTAAAATCACAGTTTCCGAAAAACGATTACATGATTCTTTGTTTGAACCTTGATAAAAGTATTTATAACACTTGTATATATGAATGTAAACGATTACATTTACACGGCAAAATTATCCGATGATACTACTTGTATTTTAAGCTGATTGAATAATAAATAACTCGAATAAATAGAACAAGTATTAACTACTAAAAACCAAAACTTATGAATGACAACAATTTTAGTTCGTCTTTTGAAGGAAAAAGGACAAGCTTAAAATTTATTTCTTCATTTAGGGGAGCCGAAAGCCTGCCGGGCTTGATCTTTTCCAGGCATGAACGACCTGTCGGTGGAAGCCGTAAAAATTCAATGTTTGTTTTCTTTATGAGTGTATTCTTTGTCTTTATGTCCATAATTGCGGCTCAGGCTCAAAAGACACAAGTTTATGAAGGGGTTGTCGTTGAGGAGAACGGCCAGCCCATCGTTGGTGCTACTGTTGCTGTGGCAGGTACTACGATAGGGACAATATCAGATCCGGATGGCAAATTTTCGATTACTATCCCTACTGACAAAAAAGTAGAGATATCATTTGTCGGGTTTGTCAGTCAGACTATCTCTGATTTTAACAATACCCGCATTGTTTTGAAAGAAGACTTGTTGAAGTTGGACGAAGTGGTTGTTGTCGGATATGGAACGCAGCGGGTTAAGGATTTAACGGGCGCGGCTACCAGTGTAAAAATGGAAAATGTAGAGCAGTTACCGGGAGCATCTATTATTGATGCTTTGGCTGGTCAAGTAGTTGGACTGAACGTAACACAAAGCGATGGACGGCCGGGGGCTACTGGCTCATTCACAATTAGGCATCCTGCGCCTAAACTGGAATCTACGAATGGTGCCAAAGAATTTGGGCCCCTGATTGTTATTGATGATGTCGTACAGGTTGATGACCAGGGAGAACCAGATATGACAGCTTTCAATATGTTGGATTATAGTGAAATCGAGAGTATGACCGTTCTTAAAGATGCGTCGGCAGCAGTCTATGGTGCGCGTGCGTCGAACGGAGTAATTTTGGTGAAAACTAAACGTGGGCAAAAAGGGGCAGCAAGAATATCTTACTCTCTAAAGTGGGATCGCACCGATGCAGTAAGCCATGCCAAAACGATGAATGCATACGAGTTAGGTCTCTTTACTAACAGAATGTTTAATCAAATGGCGGCTAACAGTGGTACCGACTATACCACTCCTCCAAATGATTTCAGGTATTCTGCCGCTGAATTGAATGCGATGAAAAACCTGAACTATAACTGGCTGGACGAAGCTTGGCATTCGGCTAACGCACAACGTCATTCGTTGACTGTTGACGGTGGTAGCGAAAAAGTAACGTATTTTGCCGGCATTTCCTATCAGGATCAGGGCACTAATCTAGGACAGATTCAAGATTACAAAAAATGGACATTTCGTACCGGGGGCGAAATAAAAGTCGCGGCCGGATTGTCATTGTCCGCTTCAGTCGCCGGTTATAACAATACAAAAACAGCGCAGAATTATCAGTCAAAAATAGCTACAGGACCTTGGGGAAGCCAAGGCGGCAACGACGAGTATGTACAACTACGCCATATGCCGAATTTTATTCCCTGGCAGGTAACTACTGATGCAGGTACGTTCTATACATCCCCCTGGGCTGGACCGCATTATCGAATACCAGATGCAAATTATACTATGGACGTAAATAATAACTACGACAGGTTTACCGGATTTTCTACCTGGAACTTTTTTGCCAACGAAGCGTCGAAAGCAAGAGAATACAGCGATGATAACGGGTTTAATGCAAACTTTTCTGTCGTATATGACGTGCCGTTTATAAAAGGCATGTCTTTAAAAGCAACTTACGCTGTTAATTACGCCAATATGCAGAACAATGATGTAGGTGACTATTATACGCTGGCGGTTGCTACCAATACGAATGAACAGGACAAACACTTGTTGGGGGAGTACACAACATGGGCGTATCCTGTGTTTGGAAAAAGGGCCAACGTGTTAGATCAGCCAAGTGTTATATACAGAAATTCATACCGCAAAACTGAGCAAATGAACTTTATAATCAGTTATGCACGCAGTTTTGGCCAACACGATCTTGCCTTTACAGGTGTTGTTGAAAAGGCTGAAAACGAAGGTAACGTTGCGCAACAAACCTACAATGGTATTCTCCTTTCTTATAACGGTGTGAGTCATTCGGCAGGAACACTGAATACCGACAAAGGCGCTACTTATTTCAGCAAAACAGAAAGTGGTGCCTTATCTTATATCGGACGGGTGAACTACAAATTTGGAACCCGTTATCTTGCACAGTTTATTATCCGTACCGATGCTTCGACCAAATTTGCACCCGAAAACTATTGGGGAGTTTTCCCGACAGGAAGTTTGGGGTGGGTGATTTCTGAAGAGAAGTTTTTTAAAAACAGCTCGCTTGCAAATGCTTTTGATTTCCTCAAACTGCGTTTCACTCTGGGGAAAACAGGTCGCGACAACGTTGAAGCATGGCGATGGCTTTCTGCATTTCAAACCAGCACCAACGGATCGTCTTTTGGTGTGGAAGATGGTGGTGGACAGGCCAATAGTATTGATTTTACGCGCACAGCCAACCGCAATCTCAAATGGGACCAGACCATCAAACAAAATTATGGGATTGACATGAATGTACTGGACAGCCGTTTGGGACTTACAGTTGATTATTATTATGACAAAACTTCCGACCTGCTAATGATCCCTCGCGAAGACCCAGCACGGATAGATATCGGCGCACCGCTACCCATTCGCAATTATGGTAAGATTGACGCCTGGGGTTGGGAGTTTTCCTTGAGGTGGAATGACAAGATTGCACAAAACTTTCTGCCTAAAATGGGACCAATTTCGTATGCCGTAGGAGTCGATTACTCGATCAGTTGGCATAAGGTAAAATTAGGGCAGGATTACCAATTTGATTACATCTCGAAAATGAACGATCGCTCAGATATGACAGGCTTTGTGTCTCCAAATGACCAGTATGGATTTAAAGTTTGGAGGGGCACCTCAACGGGCGACGGTATCTTGCGTACTCAGGCAGACATTGATAATTATTGGGCTTATTTGGAAGCAAACGCAGTCGCATCAGGAGATGAGGCTGGCGATGCCCGTTATTTCACATCAGGAAAAGACGATATGTATGTGGGAATGTTGGCCTATCAGGATCTTGGAGGAGATTTGGATCTCGATAACGAAACAGTTAACGGGGCTAATGGTCGGATTGACAGGGATCAAGACTTTGCAAAACTTGCCAGTAACAGACAGCATGGAGTCAATACGAAATTGAGTTTGCAATGGGGAAATTTCAGCTGGTCTACAATGCTTTCTACCTCATGGGGTGGATACCAGGAAGTTAACCAACAAGGGAAGTCACAACCTATTGGAAGTGAAATTATTTGGTCGCAGTTTTCATATATTAACGATATGTTTGATCCTTCTGAGAATCCAAATGGGAAATATCCGAGCATGGCTGTTAGTAACTCATATGGCGAACGCTCTGATTTCTGGATGGTTTCAACATTCCGTTGCTATGTCAGACATATGACTTTAGGTTATACATTGCCAAAGGGCTTGTTGGCGAAAGCGGGTATTGATAAACTACAGGTTAGCCTGACCGGAAACAATTTGTGGGATTTTTATAATCCGTATCCTGATAAATTCCGTAATATGTATGATTCTCCAGGAGAGGGATACCCAACGTTAAGAACATGGACACTGGGTTTGAACCTCGCTTTCTGATAAAGAAATGTATTAATAATAAATTGTAATAATAAAAATATAGGAATATGGAAAAAATAAAATATTCGGTATTACTCGGAGTCTGCTTGCTTTTGCTGGGCATGTCCGCTTGTGACGACCAATTCCTGGAAAAAAAGAAAGACTACAGCATCTTGTCATCAGAAGATGTCTTTAGCGATCCCAAACAAGCAGAAGCTGTTTTTGCAAATATTTATTACCGGATGATGAGCAAATATACAGCACCGATATATGGGAGCAATCCGGTATTGAGACAGACTGGTGGCGAGGTCATCATGCTTTCCTTTATGACAGAGGAACTACCGGTTGACGCAATAGCATCGGGTATTGGGGCTACTGGAAACGGTAATGCTTACTATGCGAATGCTACAAGCAAAAATACCTATGCCGGAAATCATGTACCGGGTACATTTTATTGGAACGGTGCCGGAGGCTCGCTTAACAATCTGGAAAAATACACAGTGTACTCTAATGTAAACCTGATCAACTCGTTTGTCACAGAGATAGACGTTGCTAAGACTGCCTATCCTCAGCCGGGAAGTTTCTGGGATAACCTGAAAGGACAAGCTGTTTTTGCCCGAGCATGGATATATTTTGATGCCGTGCGTTTGTTTGGTGGCTTACCTTACTATACTACGGAAACCGATATGCCGGGAGCTAACGACAGAAACCCGCGTTTATCCAACGATGAATGTATTGAGAAAATCTGCGCCGATTTCCAAACGGCTTCTGAATTGTTGCCGGCAACTTGGGACGATGATAATTATGGTCGTTTTACCTCCGTTGCAGCTTTGGCGATGATAAGTCGGGTACGTCTTTATGCTGCCAGCCCCGTTTTTAATGCCAATTGGGACAGTCAGGGTAGTATTAGGTGGCAAGCTGCTTTGAATGCAGCAAGAAATGCAAAGGATGCAGCAAATGCTGCCGGATATGTCGGTGTAAACAGCTTAACAGAATGGAACGAGGCCTTCTATAGTCCAGGCTTGGCTAAAAGAGAAGGAATTATTGTGATCCCAAAAACTGGTAATCAAGCGGCAAGTTATGCAAATAAATGGGAGTCATTCATACGTCCTACCTCCGCTAGTGGCTCTGGTCCTGGTATACCGGCTCCTGACAAAATGATAAACTCTTTTCCTCTTTCCGATGGACGAAGAGCTTCAGATGCGGATGGTACTGCGATAAACGGTTACGATCCTATCAAATTCTTTAAAAACCGTGATCCTCGTTTTTACAGCACTTTCGCTTTCTCCGGATGTAAATGGCCGGGAACAACAGATCAGTTATGGCTATATGCCTATAAGAATGCTTCGAACCAATTAGCTTATACGGATGGGAGTGATTCTGGTGTAAATGCAGCCAAAAGAAGAAGTAAAGCGTTGGTATGGAAGATGGCTAATCCTACGGCAATCAGCTATGCCTATTCGGGAGCCGATATTTTGGAATACCGCTATGCGGAAATATTGCTCAATTTGGCTGAATGCCAGGCAGCAACAGGAGATGTAGGCGGATGTCAGAATACGCTTAACGAACTTCGCTCAAGGGTAGAGGCGGGCAACATCCCTACTTTGACTGATAAATACAGTGCGTTGGAAGCGGTTCTTTATGAGCGCTTTGTGGAGTTGGCTTATGAGGGTAAACGGTCGTGGGACTGTCGCCGCTGGTTATTGTATGAAGGAGGAGCTGGTTTTGATCCAACTACGGGCAATAATGAAGATTATGATCCGGATATGTTCTGGGGAACAGGATGGAAAATTTATGACGGAAAGAGTGGTCGTGATACCTATAGTAAGTCGAACAATGTGTTAACGATGCTTGGCTTGAGTCCAATATCCGGAACGCGGCATACAAATGAATTATGGGCCGTTAAAGACTTAACGGTAGGAAACAACGAGGATCCGTTGCTCTCTGTTCGGCCAACTGTACCCGCCATCGAAAAAAACGATCCTTCCCTTAGCTCAAAACTCAATGCTTTGGAAACATTCTATGACACGAACCTTAAGACGATAGTACCTCCGAGAACGGCAACAACAGATCCTGCTACTGGAATGAATGTATCGTGGGCTATGGACTCGGGAGGCAATACAAATGCACAAGCGATAAATTTCCGGTTCACATGGCGAGGTTGGTTTAATCTCTACCCTATCCATTATAACCAGCGTATTCAGGAAAATAATAACACATGGATAGATCAGACGGTTGGCTGGAATATCGGAAATACCACGACCAAAGATCAAGATGGAACATGGGAATATTGTTTGCCCGAATAGGAACTTTAAAAATGTAAAGTACAGATAATAAACAAGGTAATAGCAGGTTTTGCCTGCTATTGCTGTTTTGTCGAATAGTCATTAATAAATTGAACGAAATGAAAGTGAAAAACATTACCGGGATGTGGATATGTGCCCTGTTGCTGCTTGGTGCAGCAACAACAACACAGGCGCAATACCCCACAATCCCCGATTCGGTACAACAGGCCGCAGAAGAGTTAATGCAGAAAGCCGAAGAACACTCGGACAAAGCTTGGGAAAAAGCAATACCGGCCATCGAAAAAGATGCCGCACTGGGAAAACCCTATATTCCATGGGCAAAACGACCGACCGACTTGCCCCAGGCTGTTATACCGGCATTCCCGGGAGCTCAGGGCGGCGGTATGTACACCTTTGGGGGACGTGGCGGAAAAGTGATTACCGTGACGAACCTGAATGACGATGGCCCCGGTAGTTTCCGCGAAGCCTGCGAAACCGGAGGTGCAAGAATCATTGTATTCAATGTTTCCGGTATCATCCGCATTAAATCACCTCTAATTATTCGTGCTCCCTACCTGACAATTGCCGGACAAACAGCGCCCGGCGACGGCGTTTGCATTGCCGGAGAGAGTGTTTGGATAAATACCCACGATGTCATTATTCGCCATATGCGTTTCCGCCGGGGCGAAACCTGGGTTGGTCGTCGCGATGACTCCATTGGCGGTAACCCCATCGGCAACATCATGCTCGACCACATTTCGGCAAGCTGGGGTCTCGACGAAAACATGTCGATCTATCGGCACATGTACCTGACCGACCCGCGCAAGCCCGAAGAAAAACTCGGCACTGTAAATATTACTATCCAAAATTCAATTTTCGCGGAAGCCCTCGATACCTGGAACCATGCGTTTGGCAGTACCATTGGTGGCGAAAACTGTTCCTTTATCCGCAACCTTTGGGCCGACAATACCGGGCGAAACCCGTCGATTGGTTGGAATGGTGTCTTCAATTTTGTGAACAACGTCATCTTCAATTGGGTACACCGCTCCATCGATGGTGGCGACCAGACTGCCCGGTACAACATCATCAACAACTATTTTAAACCTGGGCCCTTAACCCCGGTTGACAGCCCCGTGGGATACCGTATTCTGAAGCCAGAATCGCGTTACGAGATGAACGGACGCAAAATTTATGGCTTGGCCTATGTGAACGGGAACATTATTGAAGGAAACGAAAAAGTGACTGCCAATAACTGGGATGGCGGGGTTCAGGTTGAAGATATGAAAGATGCCGGCGAATTTACGCCTTACATTAAATGGGATAGCCCGCACCCGATGCCTTATTTGACAATTTCTCCGGCCAAAGAGGCCTATGAGTACGTGTTGGACAATGCCGGCGCGACCTTCCCGAAACGCGATGCGGTTGATGCGCGTGTGACCAAGCAGGTGCGGACCGGTGTTTTTGACTATCCTGAAAAGGTGGACTTAAGTCATGTGCCTTATTTCAAACATCGCCGCTTGCCGGAGGATTCGTATAAAAAAGGAATTATTACCGATATTGCCCAGGTTGGTGGCTATCCCGAATACAAAGGAGAACCCTATAAAGACTCGGATGGCGATGGCATGCCCGATGCTTGGGAGAAAAAATACAAATTGAACCCAAAAGACCCGTCGGATGCCAATGGGGACATCAGTGGCGATGGTTACACCAACATCGAAAAATACATCAACGGAATTGATCCGGCGAAAAAAATCGATTGGACCAATAAGGAGAACGATTACGATACCTTGAACGATAAAAAAGGTCAACTTTGGTAATCGAATCAAATAAAAATTAACATGAAGAAGGTGTTCAAGCGCAGCTGCCTGTTCGCGGGCAGCGCGTTCCAACTGGCTTTTCTGCTTTTACTATCGATTGGCTTTGCAAGGCCAGTGTTTGCTCAGAAAATGCAAAAACCAACACCGCCGCTTCAACTGTCAAAGAACGGGAACCTGGTTTATACGCCGGATGCGGCGGGGAACCGGGTTCCCGATTTTTCGTTTTGTGGCTACAAAGCTTCAACCCAAGCAATTCCAACTATTGCAGTAAAAGTGGTTGTGGAGCCAATTTCAGGGGATGCAACATCGAAACTACAGCAAGCAATTGACTACGTTGCCAGCTTGCCGCTTGATGCGCATGGCTTTCGCGGAGCAATTTTGTTGAAGCCGGGCAACTATCAATTGACTGGCCGCCTCAGCATTTCGGCCTCGGGCATTGTGCTCCGTGGCTCGGGTTTTGGCGAGAATGGCACCACACTCACTGCCGCTGGCTTGAGCCGTGAAACCCTAATCCGGATTGAAGGAAAGCCGGTGAAGTTGAATGAAAAGCAAATTTCGGTTGCTCAGGATTACGTTTCGGTTGGGTCGTTTAAGTTGAAGGTCGAAAACGCCTCAGTTTTCCGTGTTGGAGATAAATTGGCGGTTACCCGACCATCCACCCAACAGTGGATTGACTTGCTGCAAATGAACGAATTTGGCGGCGAAACCGCTTGGCTTGGCTGGAAGCCGGGTGAACGCAACCTGCGCTGGGATCGCACGGTGACAGCTATCGTGGGCGACACACTGGTGCTTGATGCACCAATTACTACCGCTTTGGATAAAAATTACGGACAATCCTATGTGCAAACTTATGCCGCCGATGACCGAATTCAACACATTGGAATTGAGAGTTTGAGCATCGTTTCTACGTTTAATGCTGAAAATCCGAAAGACGAAGAACACTGCTGGAACGGTATCAGCTTCGAGAATACAAGCGATAGCTGGGTGCGCCAAATTCAATTTAAGCACCTGGCTGGCTCGGCTGTAGCTGTCTTTGAATCTTCAGCAAGAATTACGGTAGAAGACTGTCTGTCGCGGGAACCGGTTTCAGAAATTGGCGATCTCCGTCGTTATACCTTTTTCACTTCCGGTCAGCAATGTTTGTTTCAGCGCTTGTATGCCGAGTTTGGCTACCACGATTTTGGTACGGGCTTTTGTGCTTCCGGCCCCAATGCTTTTGTACAATGCGAATCGCATTTGCCTTTCAGTTATAGCGGAGCCATTGATAGCTGGACTTCGGGCCTTTTGTTCGATATTGTGGCTGTTGACGGGCAAGCCATCAGCCTGAAGAACCGCGAATTTCGCGACTACGGCGCGGGATGGACTGCTGCCAACTCCATGTTGTGGCAATGTTCGGCTGCGCTAATTGAATGTGATGCGCCACCCGGAACAACAAACTGGGCTTTTGGAGCTTGGGGGCAATTCGCCGGAAATTGCTGGTGGGAGAGTGCCAACGAACACGTCAATCCGCGCAGCTTGTTCTACGCGCAATTGGGCGAACGCATTGGCGCGGATATGTTACCTGAATCGCCCGTGATTGAAGTGACCACCAATGCAACCAGCAGCCCCACAGCAGAAATGGCTGCCGAGTTAACGAAATATGCCGAAAATCCGGCGATTACCTTAACTGAATTTATTCAGCAATCGGTGAGGCGGAACCCGATTCCCACAGATGGAGGAAATGCTCCCTTGCTGAGCCAGCTAAAACTGGTTCAAGCCAAGGTGCAGTTGGCACAAATGGCGGCGCCCATGAGGCTCACCAATGGCTGGCTGCTGCGCGGTTCCACCGTACTCACGGGTAATCGGCAGGATGTACCTTGGTGGAGCGGAAGCCTTCGGCCAAAAGGTTTGTCGAATGCCAAACCGGCGCTCACGCGCTATGTTCCGGGTCGCCAGGGTTTGGGCTACACGGATAAACTCGCCGATGTAATTAATTGGATGAAGGTCGGGAACCTGGTGGGACTCGAGCAGCATTACGCGCTTTGGTACGACCGCCGCCGCGACGATCATGAGCGCATTCGCCGCATGGATGGCGAAGCCTGGGCGCCCTACTACGAGCTGCCTTTTGCACGCACGGGCAAAGAATTGGCTTGGGACGGACTGAGCAAGTACGACCTCACCCAATACAATCCCTGGTATTGGAGCCGTCTGAAGCAATTTGCCGATATGGCCGACCAACAGGGCTTACTGCTGATTAATCAGAATTATTTTCAACATAACATTATTGAGGCTGGCGCTCATTGGGTGGACTCGCCCTGGCGCACGGTAAATAACATCAACAACACGGGTTTTCCCGAGCCGGTGCCTTTTGCAGGCGATAAGCGCGTGTTTATGGATCAGCATTTTTACGATGTAACAAACCCGATCAGGAGCGAGTTGCACCATCAGTTTATCCGTCAGAATTTAGAGAATTTCAAAAGCAACAGCGGTGTCATTCAATTGCTGAGCGAAGAATACACCGGCCCGCTTCACTTTATGCAGTTTTGGCTTGATGTAATTGCCGAATGGGAAAAGGAAACCGGGCTTGACGCCATGATTGGACTTAGTGCCACCAAAGATGTGCAGGATTCAATTCTGGCTGACCCCGTTCGTTCTAAAATTGTTGACCTGATTGACATCCGCTACTGGAGCAGCCGCGACGACGGTACACTGTTTGCCCCGCTTGGCGGACAACACCTGGCTCCGCGCCAACACATGCGCCTCGAAAAAATTGGCAAACGCTCCTTTGATCAGGTTTATGCGGATGTGTGCAACTACCGCCATTCCTTTCCCGATAAAGCGGTTATGTACTCGTTCGATCAATCAAGCAGCTGGGGATGGGCCATTTTTATGGCAGGCGGTTCGCTGGCCAACATTCCGAAAGTGCAGGTTGACGGTTTTCTGAAAGACGCTGCAACGATGAAACCGGTGGACAGCGCACCGGCCGGCTCTTATGTGCTGGCTGATGCAAAAGGAACGGCCATCGTGTATCTGGATGAACGTTGCCCCGAATTCAATTTAAATACGGAAACCGGAAACTACCAGTTGATTCAACTCGACCCGTCAACAGGCGGACAAGTTGGAAAAACACAGAAAGTGAAAGGCGGAAAAGCGCTTCAATTGGCTACCGCCGGAAAATCGAAAGTCGTTTTCTGGCTAAAACGCCTTTAAACAAACTTCAAACTAAAGAGAAATGAGACAAAATTGGAACAAGATACTTTTATTGGTTTTGGCAGTGGCGCTGGCTTTTGGGCCTACTGCCAATGCAACGAATAAAAAGACGCAACGCTACAAAATTGGGGTAATCGACCTGATGTTGCTGAAACTTCAAAAGCTCAGCTCTTTACCGCTGGCCAAAGAAATTTGCGCCGACGGTTTGGATCTTGATATGGGTGGACTTGTCCAACGCCCCACCTTAGACAACAAACTGGCAAACGACACTCTGCTTGCTGACTTCTTACAGGCTTCGAAAAACAATGAGATTGAGATTTGCGCCTTGGCCATGACTGGCTTTTATGCCCAATCGTTCCCCGAAAAGGAAACGGCGGTACAGGCCGTGGGCGACTGTATTGGCAGCATGAAACGGGTTGGCACCCGGATTGGCTTTTTGCCGCTGGGAATTGAAGGCGATTTGGTGCAGCACCCCGAACGGCGCCCGGCCATTGTGGAACGGCTTCGGGAAGTGGGACACATGGCCGAAAAGGCAGGCGTGGTTATCGCCATTGAAACGGCGCTGGATGCTCAGGGCGAGCTGGACTTGCTGAACGAAGTGGGTAGCCCGGCGATAAAAATTAGCTTCAACTTTTCGAACGCAACCAATGGCAAGCGCGATATTTGTGACGAGCTGAAGGTTTTGGGAAAAGACCGCATTGCACAAATCCATGCCACTAACCGCGATGGCGTGTGGCTGCAAAACGACCCGGAAATAAACATGAATAAGGTGAAAAAGACCCTGGATAAAATGAAATGGAGCGGCTGGCTGATTGTGGAACGCTCGCGCGATGCCAGCAAACCCACGGATGTTCGGGGGAATTATGGCGCGAACGTGGCTTACCTGAAGTCAATTTTCCAATAGGGGAAAGAAGGCTATCAGGTGGTCAATAGATAGTTCCAGCGAAGGGCGTATGAATTATACGCAGGGAGTGACAATAGTTTAACGATTAAAATTTTCAACATAAAATGAAACGAATAAGCGTATTAATGGCGTTTGCTGTGCTGGCTCTCAGCCTCACGGTAACGGCGCAAAAAAGAGGGAATGACGAATTTTCCAACAAAGAATACTGGCAAACAGTGTCGGAGCGCGCTGCTAAAATTGTGGAGGCGATGAGCCTGGAAGTACCTCAAAAACAGCAGGTGCAGGAGTTGATAGCTGCCCAGTACTACCGGCTGAATACCATTCACGACGGGACGGATGCCGACATTAAGAAAGTAAAAGAAACCATGACCGATAAGGCAGAAGCAGAGAAAGCCGTGGCTAAATTGAACGCCGGGCGGGATAAGCAGTTGGCTAAATTGCACAAATCTTATCTTAAAGACCTGTCAAAAGAATTGACGCCGGAACAGGTAGAATCGGTGAAAGATGGCATGACCTACAGTGTTTGCCCCAACACCTACGCCGCCTACCTGGATATGCTGCCCAGCCTCACCGCCGAGCAAAAGAAGTACATTCTGGATGCCCTCACCGAAGCCCGCGAAAAAGCGATGGATGCCGGCTCGAGCAAGGATAAACACGCGTGGTTTGGCAAATACAAAGGCCGCATCAACAACTACCTTTCAAAAGCGGGCTACGACATGAACAAGGAAAGCAAGGCCTGGCAGGAGCGACTGAAAGCCAAGGGTATTGAGTTGTAAGTAAATTAGCAGACAGAGTTTAATTTACACTCCCAATTTTGGGAAAAGGCCAACATCGGAGCTAATTCAACCTACTTGCAATATGGTGCGTGCACGGAAAAATAGCCTCTCACAAAATAGTCAGTGAGCGGCTTTTTTTTCCAAATCCTCAAGCTGTTTTGTAAGCTTTCTAATTTACCACTTTAGGTTATCGGGATTTTCATTTCAATTTTAGCACCATGTTGATTATTCGTAAAAAAGATAGTGCCTCCGTGTGCTTCTATTGCAAGTTTACAAAAATATAATTCAAGCCCGGGGTTTTCATCAATATACTTTTCGTTAGCGAAGGGGGTTGGTCCGTAGTTTACAATGGATTTCGGTAGCCCTGGCCCTTCGTCCTGGATAGTTATGGCGTAAACTCCACCTTTTTGTTGGGCGGTAACCAATATATTCCGATTTTCCGACGAATGCTTGATTACATTGTTTATTATTATTGAAAGAGTTTTGCTGAAAAAATTTACATCTGCAAAAATTAGTACATCTTCGCAAGAGATGGACAGCTCGAGTCTTTTTTGTATCAATTTTTGCTGAACTGATTCGGTGCAACGATCAAGGTGTTGCTTAAAGCGCGTTGGTTCCAGTTTTAGAGCATCTTTCCCCTTTGTTTTTAGAAGTGAAATTTCTAAACTGAGTAGCGAAAACTTCTCCAGTCGTTTGCACGAAGCATTAAATAAGTCGAAAAATTCATATTCTTCCTTGCTATCCATCATTTCTTTGAAGACTTCGAGTAAGCCGATAATGCCGTTTAATGGAGTTCTTATCTCGTGACTGATAATTTGTAAAAATTCGCTTTTGGCAGAATCTAAGTTCCCGATATTTGCAGTTATCTCTTCTAGTTTCTGTTGGGTAGCTGCAAGATTTTTATGGGTTTCTTTCAGGCTGCCCTCAAGGGCTATGTTTAGTTCTTTTAGTTTGTCTTTACTTTTTTTCAGGGTTATATGAGTTTCAATCCTCGATAGTAGTTCGGCTGCATTGAACGGTTTTGTAATGTAATCAACACATCCTGCTTTAAAGCCCTTTGTAATATGCTCTTCTTCCGTTTTTGCGGTAATAAATATTAAAGGTGTTTCGGCATTTATGTCTATCTTTTTTATGTCTATGCAAGCTTCGAAGCCATCCTTCTGCGGCATCATTACATCCATCAGGATTAGATCAAACTTTTGAGACTTGACAATTTCTATTGCCTCTTCGCCATCTTGCCCGTATTCTATTTCAAAATCAAAATCTTTAAGAATATTGGCAATCAGTTGTATGTTTTTGGGATTATCGTCCACAATTAGGATTCTGTTCATGGTCTTTGCCTTTTAATGGTCATTTATAAGCGCCCCTACTTTGTTAAGAAGTATGTTTGTTCTGGCAACGTCAAACTCAAAAATTGCTTCG
>JBKEAN010000026.1:0-9426 GCA_047972415.1 Mangrovibacterium sp. | reverse complement strand
TCCTGTATCTGAATCCGCACTGTCTCGTCTGAAGTAGTAATGCCTTTGTCTTCAATTAGCAGGGCAGCTTCAACCAGTTGCGAGGCTACGCTATCGCGGTAGTCTGTTCGCCGGTAAAATGCTTCCAGCTGATGCGTATTGCGATCGTAATTTCGTTTGATGTTTTTTACCGCACGTTTTACAATGTCCACGGCCTCGTTCCCATTGGGTAGCACATATATGTCGGCTAAAGTGTACGGTTTAGGACACATTTTTATACACAGCGAATTGTTGTCGCTCTCCGGGATTGTCAGGTGTTGTTGTTCATATCCGAGAAACGAAAATGAGACTTCGGTTCCCGCAAGCCGGCCCAGTATTTTGAAATCAAACTCGCCCTGTGTGTTGGTTACAGTGCCGGTTCCTGCTTTTTCAACCAGAATATTGGCATAGGGGAGAGGCTCGCCCGATTCGGAATCGACCAGTTTCCCTTGCAACTGAATGTAGGCAGCAAGTTTCGAGCTGACAATCAGATGGGTTTCTGTTTTTGATATTTTCAGTTTTGTCTGGTTCTGTAGCTCTTTTATGCACGAGTCGGGGTTTAAGCTGAAGTTGAAACAGGTAGTGTCTGAAAGTGCAGCCAAATCGGGACTGTAGCTCAGATCGAGATTCAACTTAATTGAAAGCTGATTTAAAATATTCAGGTAGGTCGGGGCTTTTTGGCCGTGTCCGGCCGCAACAGTAAAAGTAGAGGCAAGCACAAGGATGATTGTTTTATTCATGGCTTTATCACGAAGTTTGGCTCGTTTTTAGTGTACGATAGGTTCAGTGTCTGGCAAATCGTTTTCACAATATCTTCCGGGTTGCTTGTGTTAAACTGGCCGGAGTAGCTTATGCCTGCAAAGTTTGCATCGGTTAAGTTGAGGTCGATGTTGAAGTGTTTTTCCAGTGTTTTGATAACTTCATAAAGTGGCTGGTTTGAGAACGACAACCTTCCGGATAGCCATGCGTTGGCATTTTGTTCCGGGTTGATTTGTTCGCTCAGCTGATGGTTTTCGGCATCCCAAATCCCAATTTCATTTTTTGAGAGAATTACTTTCTTCCGCGAAAAAACGGAGCCTGAGCTAAAGGCGACTTTCCCCTCGTCAACTAGTACCCGCTCCAGGTCCGGATGTTGGGCTTCAACCATAAATTTTGTTCCCAATACTTCAATCAGGGTATTTTTGGTGCTTATTTTGAACGGTTTATCCAAATTTCGGTTGATTTCGAAATAGGCGCTTCCTTCCAGCTTAATTGTTCTCAATTTTTCAGCAAATTGTGTGGGGTATTGCACCCGGGCGTTTGGTGCCAGAACTACTTTGGAACTGTCGGGAAGAATGACTGTCTGGCGTTCTAGTGCCGTAACTTCTTGCCAATCGGTTGGTTCGCTGAGCTGCGAAATGAGTTGAGTTGACAGGATAATTAGTATCACTGCTGCAGCCGCAGATTGCCATAACATGCGAATTGTGTGATGAACCTTAATTCGACGGGTTACCTGAAGCAACGCTCGCTCCGAGTCCGGTTCAAACTCCATTGTCAGTTTTCCCGCGGTTGAGTAGGCTTTTCTAAGTTCTTCATAGAGATCTTTGTTTGCCTCGGAAAGCAATAGCCACTCGTTCAATACAGCGGAGTCGTTTTTTACAAGCCGTCCTTCAAACGACTTCAGTATTTGATGAATGGGAACTTGTTCCATTGTTTTTTCTGCTATGAACCTTCCCGGAAGGAAATCCCCTAAAAAAGATGTGAAACTTTATTGAAAAATGACTAAAACAAATCCAACAGGCAATAAATGAATGAAAGGTTTTAATTCCTCCCTTAGTTTCGTGAGAGCAATGGCCACCTGGCTCTCAACAGTTTTTACTGAAACGCCGAGGTAATTCGCAATTTCTTCTTGAGTAAGTCCCTCCAGTTTGTTCAAAATAAAAGTTTGCCGGCACCTTTCCGGTAATTTTCCTATGGCTTTTTGAAGATGGGGGAGGATAGCTGAATGATCATTTTCCTCTTCAGTACGGAATTTAAATTGAGAAAAGTATGCGGCTAAATTCTTTTCGCGAACATTTTTCGTACGCATTAGCTTCATTGCTTCAAAATAAACCGACTTAAAAAGAAAAGCTTTTGGATTGTCCAGGGGGTGTAATTTTCGCCGGTTCGCCCAAAGTCGTACAAACATGGTTTGTACAATATCTTCCGAATCATTGGTCGATTGAACAAAAGTGCATGCAAAGCGGCACAAGCTTTTATAATATAAAAGAAATAGTTGGTCGAAAGCTTTCTTGTCGCCTGTTATAATCTGGTCCCAAAGTTTATTTTCAATCAAAATAATTTATCAAATGGAACAATATTGTGGGTTTTGAAAATCTCCCGGGTTATAAATCTATTTAAAGATGAAGAATATCTTTTTTCTTTTTCTCAAAATTATACGGAATGTCAATCAAACGAAGCGTGAGCGAGTCCTTTAGCTGGTTGTAGCGGGCAAGGTTTTGCTGGTGTACCGGTTCAACCGGTGGCGCTTCAACCTTGAGCGGGTTGATGGGCGAACCGTTTTTGAACACGCGAAAGTCGAGGTGTGGGCCGGTAGCCAGGCCGGTTTTTCCCACGTAGCCAATAATTTGTCCCTGGCGCACACGCGTACCGGCAGCAATGCCTTTGGCATAGCTGTTCAGGTGCATGTAGCAGGTGGTGTAAACCGAGTTGTGCTTAATGTACAAGTAATTACCGGCGCCGCTACCTTGATAGGCTTTTTTGGTCACCACTCCGTCGCCAATGGTCATGACGGGGGTGCCGGTTGGCGCGGCATAGTCGACCCCGTGGTGTGGACGGGTAATTTTGAGTACCGGATGGTGACGGGCGTTGGTAAAGCCGGAGCTGATGCGCGAAAACTTGAGCGGTGCTTTCAGGAAGGCCTTTTTCAGGCTTTCGCCTTTGTCGTTGAAGTAGCTCAGGATGCTGTCCTGCTCGAATTGAAAAGCGTAAAAGCTAACGTTGCCGTGGTCGAACTGGCAGGCAAATACCTGCCCGGTGCCAATTGATACGCTATCCACAAAACTTTCTTCGTAAATTACCCGGAACTTGTCGCCTTTCTGAATGCCGAAGAAATCAATGGTCCAGGCGTAAATATCCGAAAGCTGAACGGCCAGCATGGGGTTCAGGTTATTGTCTTTAATGGTGTTCCAAAGCGACGAGTTAATGACGCCTGAAGCCGTGCGTATTTCTTTTATAACCGGTTTTATACTTTTGGTAATGTCAAGGTTGTCGGTAAGTTGGTAAACCACGGCTTCAACCTGGTCGAGCTCGTACACAAAGTAGCGGGGCAGGCGGTTACTGTCGGGGGTGCAAAAAAAGTAATAGTTGTTGCCTTGTTTCATTTTGCGCAAATCGAAAATGGGGCGCGATTTGCGGGCAATCTGGTCGATGGTTTGGTACGAAATACCTTGGGCTGTTAAAATGTCGGACAGGTTTTGGTTGCGGCGGATGCTTCCTTGTTCAATGTAAAACGAATCGACCGGCAAGCCGAACTTGAGTACCGGGTCGGCTTTTTGTTCAATCACGACTTCTTTTAACTCCGGTTCTTGTTTGCGCAGGAAAATCCAGGCAATGAGTGTTATTCCTAAAACTACAAAAACCGCTTCGACCCAAAACTTCTTCATGCTAAATTTTAATGTTATCGAACCCTTTGCCGTACACCCCCATCACACTTCCCATCGAAATAAAGGCATCGGGGTCAATGTGTTTCAGTTCCCTGAAAATTAAACTGGTTTCGCGTTTGCGAACAACGGTCATCACAATCTTCACATTTTCTTTGGTGTACCAGCCGGTCCCTTCCAGAATAGTGACCCCGCGCCCAGCTTCGCGGTTAATGTAATCGGCAATTGCTTCAAATTTGTTCGAAAATATAAAAATTTGGGCAGAAGCGTTGGCTCCGTTCAAAAAAGCATCGATGGTGTACGAAACCACCCAAATGGTAACGTAGCCGTAAACCAGCTTGGCCGGCGATTGGAACACAAAATAACTGGATCCGATAATAATAATGTCGCAATACATAATTACCCGGCCGGGGCTCACATTGCGGTATTTGTTAATAATCATGGCAATAATATCGGTTCCGCCGGTGCTCCCGCCGCGCGTAAACACCAACCCGATACCCGCGCCGCCCAGCATAGCACCCAGGATGGCAGACAAGAAGGTGTCGTTAATGAGGGGTTTGGTAATGAGCCCGGGCGTGAGCCAGAACAGGATGGTAGCCACCAAAATGCTCCAGATTGTTTTTACGCCAAAGCTGGCACCCAGTACTTTAATGGCTACCAGTATTAGAAAGGCATTGATGATGAAGTACGAAATAGCCACCGGAAACTTGGTGCTGTAAAAAATAACCACCGATAAACCGCTCACCCCGCCACCGGTAATCTCGGCCGGAATCAGAAATAAAGTCCAGCCCAGTACGTAAATACTCATCCCGATGGTAATCACCAGGTAGTCGGTGAGGGTGGTCTTTAGTTTGAATTTTCGTTCTTCTGTCATCGCTTTTCGTGTTTATAATGAATGGCTTTGAAAATGCAGGTTAAAAATTGGCTGCAAATCAATAACAATCGAAACGGAAAAAGTATGGATAAAAGTCATCGGTAAAAATATTTACCAAAAGTTAACCTGAAGCCCTGCCGTTGCCGTGTTTATGCAACGTGCGCAGGTACCAGAGCGTTGTGTTTTGGCCCGTCGAAATTTTCGACAGCATGAAACGAAAGCAAACGAAAGCTCCGAAAATTTCGGAAGCATGAAATGGAGGCAAACGGAGCCGTCGAAAATTTCGACAGCATGAAATGGACACGCACGGGGCTTTCGAAAAATTCGACAGTATGAAATGGATACGCACGGGGTGTTCGAAAAATTCGACAGCATGAAATGGACACGCACGGGGTGTTCGAAAATTTCGACAGGTTGAAACGAACACGCAGGGAGCTTTCGAAAATTTAGGGCGAGGGTTGCGCCCCCGATTGCAACGGGCCGAAGTTGGTTTCGGCCCACAACGGTATGGAGCGGGGCCTTCCAGGGTTGGGCAATGTTTCCGGTTTGGCGGGCAAACGCGCAAAAAACAAATGAGCAGGCGAAAATGCTTCACCTGCTCACTCTTAATCTCGCGCGGAGATACTATATATTATAGTACCACGTTAATAATCTTCCCCGGAACAATAATAATCTTCTTCGGTGTTTTGCCTTCGAGCCATTTGGCGGCGCTTTCGTGCTTCATCACCGCGTTTTCAATGTCGGCATTGGGCGCATCAGTAGGCATGCTTAGTTTAAAGCGCACCTTTCCGTTAAACGAAACCGGGTACTCAAACGAGTCTTCCACCAGCAGGCTGGTGTCGGCTACCGGCCAGGCTTCGTAGGCCAGGGTGTTGGGGTTGCCATAAAGGCTCCACAGCTCTTCGGCTAAGTGCGGCGCAAAGGGGGCCAGTACTTTCACGTAAGTTTCGGCGGTTGCTTTGGTCACCTTGCCGGTTTTCATGGCCAGGTTGTTAAACACCATCAGGGTTGAAATGGCCGTATTGAATTTCATGTTTTCAATGTCGTCGCCCACTTTCAGTATGGTTTGCTGCAACAGTTTCAGCACATCGTTGTCTTCTTCGCCTTCAACAATGTGAGCAGGGTTTCCGAAGAAACGGCTCACGCGGCCCAGAAATCCGAATACACCTTTCACGCCGTTTTCGGTCCAAGGCTTGGTGTCGTCCAGCGGTCCCATAAACATTTCGTACAAACGCAGCGAGTCGGCGCCATATTTTTCCACCACATCGTCGGGGTTAATCACATTTTTTAGCGATTTCGACATTTTGGCCACAATCTGGCGCAGTTCTTCGCCCGTTTCGGTGTGGAAGTACTTGCCTTCTTTTTCTTCAACCAAATCCGATGTAACTTTGGCGCCGGTTTGTGTTTCGTAAGCAAAAGCCAGGATCATTCCCTGGTTGAACAGCTTTTTGAATGGCTCGTTGGTCGAAACAATGCCCAAATCGAACAGCACTTTGTGCCAGAAACGCGAGTACAGCAGGTGCAACACTGCGTGTTCGGCGCCGCCCACGTACAAGTCAACCGGCATCCAATAGTTTTCCAGTTTCGGGTCGAAGATTGATTCGTCGTTTTTTGGGTCGATGTAGCGCAGGTAGTACCAGCACGAGCCGGCCCACTGGGGCATGGTGTTGGTTTCGCGGCGGCCGCGGCGTCCATTGGCGTCCACCACCGTTAACCAGTCGCCGGCGTTGGCCAGCGGCGATTCGCCGCCCTCGCCCGGTTCAAACTTTTCCAATTCGGGCAAAGTTACAGGCAGGTCATCTTCAACCAGCGAAACTTCGCCATCTTCCCAGTGAATCACCGGGAAGGGCTCGCCCCAATAGCGTTGGCGGCTAAATAGCCAGTCGCGCAGCTTAAAGTTAATGGTGGCTTTACCAATCCCATTTGTTTCGAGCCAGCTGATTACTTTGCGAATACCTTCTTTTTTGTTGAGGCCGTTTATATTGATGCCACTTTCGTTGCTGGCCGAGTTAATGTACGCACCATCTTCGGTCCAGCATGCTTTGCCGGCCAGTACCTGTTCGCGAAGCTCGGGGTCGGCATCTTTCGGGTCAAGGATGCAAATAACCGGGATGTTGAATTTTACAGCAAAGTCAAAGTCGCGCGTATCGTGTGCCGGAACGGCCATAATGGCGCCGGTTCCGTAGCCCATCAGCACATAGTCGGCCACCCAAACCGGAATTTTAGCTCCGTTAATTGGGTTGATGGCATAGCGGCCGGTAAAAACACCGGTCTTGTCTTTGTTCAGCTCCGTGCGGTCCAAGTCCGATTTTAGCGCAGCTGCTTGAATGTACCGGGCCACTTCGTCCTTTTTATCCGGGCTAACCAGCAGATCCATCATCGGGTGCTCGGGCGAAATCACCATGTAAGTGGCGCCAAACAAGGTGTCGGGGCGGGTGGTGTACACGCGCAGCTTCTGGTCAAGGCCGTCCAGTGCAAAGTCCACTTCGGCACCGGTCGATTTGCCAATCCAGTTCTTCTGCATGTCTTTTACCCCTTCCGGCCAGTCCAGTTCGTCCAGCCCTTCGAGCAAACGCTGGGCATAGTGAGGAATACGCAGTAGCCATTGTTTCAGGTTTTTGCGTGTTACCTGGTTGCCGCATTTTTCGTGCGAGCCGTCGGTCAGTACTTCCTCGTTGGCACAAACGGTTTTGCAGCTCGGGCACCACCACACCTGGGCATTGTCGTAGTAAGCCAGTCGTTTTTTGCTGATGTATTCAGCAATGGCGGTTTCGCCCTCAGCTTTTACTCCGGACGGGATTGGCAGCTCGCTAATGGGGCGCCCTTTGCCCTGTTCGTAGTCGAACCAGGTATTGTACAATTGAATAAAAATCCACTGCGTCCATTTAAAGTATTTGGGGTCGGTGGTGTTTATTTCGCGGTCCCAGTCGTAGCTCAGGCCCAGTCGTTTAATCTGGCGGCGAAAGTTATCGCAGTTTTTCTGGGTGGTAATGGCCGGGTGTGTTCCGGTTTGAATGGCATATTGCTCGGCGGGCAAACCAAAAGCGTCCCAACCCATGGGGTGCAGCACGCTAAAGCCTTTCATTCGCTTGTAGCGGCTAATGATGTCGGTGGCCGTGTAGCCTTCGGGGTGCCCCACATGAAGTCCGGCTCCTGACGGATACGGGAACATGTCGAGGATGTAATATTTGGCTTTCGAAAAATCGTTTTCTGTTCTGAAGGTTTTGTGTTCTTCCCAGTAAGCTTGCCATTTCGGCTCAATGTCCCAGAATTTATACTCCATGGTATTAGTTAAAAGCTTTTTAAGGTCGCCGACCCGAATTAAAATTTTTTGAATGAGGTTTTTCTCCTAATGCTGTCCACAACGCAGAATGACTACATTAAAACAGAGGCGCAAAGATAGAAAAATTGGGTTGAAAAAAATGGACTTGCTTACGGCTTGCCCTGAAACTTTGTGGTGTTTCTTCGGATTGTTCTTCGTGGATAGGATGCTTGAAAAACGTATTTGTCCACTTATTGAGTAACTTAAAGTTAACATGCAGGCAATAAATCCCGACTTAATATTAATTTTTTACCCCTAAATGAAACAGAAGCGGTTAATGCGCTTTTTTGTTTTTGAGCTATTGTTATTTTCACCGTGAATCACTATGAGTTAGATTTGAACTAAACATTACTACGATGAGTATAAAAAAACAAGAATTAAAGTCGAAACCGGTTTGTAAAGTTACCTTCCGCGTTTCAAAAGAAATGGCCGCAGGTGCCGAAACAGTAACAATCGTTGGCGATTTCAACGGTTGGGATCCGATTGAAACTCCCATGAGCCCTCTGAAAAGCGGCGAGTTTACAGCCGTGCTGGAATTGGAAACAGGCAAAGCCTACGAGTTTCGTTACCTGGTGGGTGGCGAATATTGGTACAACGAGCCCGATGCTGATGGCTTTGTAGCCAACGCGTTTGGCGGCGAAAACAGCTTGTTAAGCTTATAATACGTCAAAATAAATAGCTTTGTTTTCATCGCAGCTTTGCGGTGAAAACAAACTTTTGTGCGACCGGAACTTCCGAAGTGAAGATGGTTGTGCCTATGTTGTCTGTTTTTTTTTGAAACTGGAAGGCATCAATTTGTGTTACTTCCCACTATTACCGAAGCTCTTTAGCCGGTTAACTACTCGACCAGCTTCAGGATGCGGCTTTTTTTGCCCACCCGGTAGTTGATGAAAACCAACAGGATACACGAGAAAATAATGAGCATGGCACCGCCGGTTTCCATAGCGCTAAATTGTTCGCGAAAAATAAAGTAACCCGACATCAGGTTGAAAGCCGGCACCATGGATTGAAACAAAGAGCCGGTTGCTACATTCACATAGCGGTAGCCCTCCGTCATTAATAGTTGGCCGGCTGCGGCAACCAGGCCAATCAATATCAGAATAAGTAAGTCAAATCCGTTGCCCTGGCCTTGGTTTAGCCCCGATGGAATAAGAAATAGCCAAAAACCAATAATACTTTGGGCAAAAAAAATGGCGTACGAACTATCGCTATCGTGCAGTTTTTTTACATAAACCACAGCGATGGCCGTGGTTATTGCACCTCCGATGGCAATCAGTTCGTCCCAACCAAACTGTTCAAAACTACCCTTCCCGCCTCCCAGCGCCAGCAAAAACATACCGGCAACCGAGCTTAAAATGGGAATGAACTTTATCGCTTCAACCTTTTCTTTTAAAAGAAACATACTGAAAAGCGTTGCAAACACCGGGTACGAATACACATAGGCCGAGCCTTTGCCAACACCCAACCGAACAATGGCCAGGTAGAACAGGTAAACGGCAATGCCGCCAATAAGCCCGCGGATAAACAGGGTCTTCCGGTCGTTGAATTCCAGTCGGATAATGCGGAACATG
>JBKEAN010000025.1:0-22511 GCA_047972415.1 Mangrovibacterium sp. | reverse complement strand
CCAACCCTTTATTTTCAATGCAATAGTTTAACGAATCGGCGATAACCACTTTGTACTCCCTGCGTGCAAAAACATCAATCCAGTCAATTACTGTAAAGGTTAAAAAGTAGATGGCATTTTGGTCGGTTATAAAATAATTGTCGGCTGACATTTTTTTGATGAAAGGTATTCAAAATTGTTGCGCTTTGCAATCGTGAGGCTTAGTGTCGTTGCAAACGACCCGAAGCAAACCCCTCGTCTCCGCTAGCGCTAAGACGAGGGGTCGGTGAGTGGCATGGTGGATTACAAATCCAATACGAAATAGGCTAGGATTGCAAATCCTGACCAGCCTCAGTGTTCCAGCTTTTGATATATACCGAGGGGTACGGGAGCCCGGTATACATTTTTGCACAGAGATGATAATATGGCCCAAATCCCGACCGGTAGCAATGCGTTTATACATTGCCAACGGCAGGAGAAATGGGCCCTTACCAACTGACAAAACGGCCAGTCCCAAACAAATTCAGCAGTCAGGCTGTTTTAGTTCGAAACCACAATTGAAACACCACATGCAACTTTATTTATTGAAACCCGATTTCAACGACTTCAATCTGAAACCACAGGAGCGCCTTTACTTTTGCCCGGGCTGTGCTGTTGTGCAAGGAATGCTCGGTTATTACCCGCAACTACGCGATAAGCTGGAAGTAATTGAGCTTGATTTTCAGCGCCCTCGCCCGGTGCTAGTCGAACTTCTGGGTAAAGAAAACCAAAGCTGCCCCGTTTTGATAACCGACCAGGCTGCACCCGGTTTTGATGCGGTACAAGCTGCAAACGGCAAATGGTTTATTAATAAGCCGGAATCTATTCTGAGGTACCTCTCCATGCGGTTTAAGGTTGGTTTTCCGCATCCTTAAAGGCGGAGCCACTTGTTTACTTCAAGGTAAAAACGCTACGTTTAGATTTATTAAGAGATTACAAATCTGCTATTTAAATCATTTTCATTAGTTTTGTCCCAATTGTGGATGCTATGTTAAGAGGGATACTATTTTTTGGATTTCTGCTTTTGGTGCTGCTTTGCCTGCTTATACTTCCCCCGTTTGTGCGAAACCAGGGTGAGCAAGTAAATGCAGCCACCCATGCTGATAGTTTGCTTTTCCGGTACTCGGCTCTGAATATTTCGGAAAAACTGCCGTTCGATGTGTATCGCAACGCGTTGGAAGGGATGAAGAAATTTCATTTCAGTAATGAAACCATACTCACCATTATCGATTACAGCCGCCCCTCAACCGAAAAGCGCTTCTTTGTTATCGACTTAATACAAAACAAGTTACTATTTGAAAGTTTGGTAGCTCACGGTCGGAACTCGGGGATGAATTATGCAACTGTTTTCTCCAACGAAATCCGATCGCTCAAAAGTAGTCCCGGTTTCTTTTCCACCGCCGAAACCTACCAGGGCCGTCAGGGGTATTCACTTCGGCTCGACGGATTGGAGAAAGGAATCAACGATTTGGCCCGCGAACGCGCCATTGTTATTCACGCAGCCGATTATGTGAGCGAGCAGTTTGTTCAAACTACCGGTCGCCTGGGTCGAAGCTGGGGTTGTCCGGCATTGCCCCTGGCACTGAACAAACCAATTATTGACTGTATTAAAAACGGCAGCTGCCTGTACATCTACTGCGGCAACAATATGCAATAAATAGTCCGCCGGATTTTACACCAAAGTATCAATACAAACCGGACATAAAAGGAAAGTGCCTCTCAAATCTTTCCGGTTACGCCATACTAAAATTAGCGCCAAACTCAGTATACTTTTCGTTTGGCCACGGTCGGGGTTTTCTTGTTCAGTTGCGCCAGTACCTTCCCATCGAGGTTATAAACATCGTTGAAAAAGCCCAACTCTTTCCCTTCAACATAACCTACGGTCCAGTATAACAATAACACATCAGTTTCGGCAGGCGGGTTTATCCGTTTGGTTTCGCCCGATTGAATCAATGCATCAATTTTCGCTTTGTTCCATTGGGTCCCCTCCAACAATAATTCGGCAAGCTGCAACGGGTTTTGCGTTCGGATACAGCCGTGGCTGAAAGCCCGTTCGGAGCGTTCAAACAAGGCTTTCGACGGGGTATCGTGTAAATAAACAGCATAGTCGTTCGGGAAAATAAACTTAACTACTCCCAGCGAGTTCCATTTTCCTGGCTGTTGCCGAACCATATACGGGAAGTTGGACGCATTGGCCCCACTAAAATCGATACCCGATGGATCGAGCTTATTGCCCGCCATGTCGAGCAAATCGAAATGGTTTTTGCCCAGATAAGCCGGGTCTTTTTTCAGGTGCGGAATAATGCTGCTGCGAATAATTGAGCGAGGAACGGTCCAAGTGGGGTTAAATTCGATGTAGCCCAACTTCGATTTAAACACGGGTGTTTTGGAATAGGGTTTCCCTACCTGCACCTTGGTAATAAACCGAACCGACTTATCCTGCACATAATAAGCCCTGTAAGCCGGGATATTAACCACGATGAAACGGTTACTCAAGTTGGCTACCACCCAACGTGCGCGTTCCATGTTCACCCTCAACTTAGCGACTCGCTCGCTTGCCGACTGGTTCAGCAACCTTAGTGTTCCCGGCCCGATTACGCCGTCGTCATCCAAACCATTCAGGCGCTGAAAGTGTTTCAGATCGGCTTGCAAACCCTCGTCGTAAACCAGGCTTTGTTGGTCGGCGCCAGTGCTCAAATCGCCCGTTTTGGCCAAACGTTGCCGAATAGTAGGTATTCGTTCATCGGACTCGCCGGGCTTAATGGTTTTTCCACCGCTAATACTTTTCCAGCCTCCCTCTTGCTCCAGCTGCCGGTATTGCACCAAAAGCTGCCGGTACGACTCGTAAACCGGAATCTGCGGCCTAAGTGCGTGCAGGGCTTCGCCGAGGTTTCCAACGGTAATTGCCTGTTGCAAACGAGCCGGGGCATCGGCATAAATCTCGCGAAAACTATAATTCCAGATTGGGTCGAGCGATTTGGGATCCACTTTTCCTTCGAGCAGATGATACGCATACAGCAACAGGGCATCGGTAACCAGCAGGTCGAAACAGGCCACCTTCTGATAATCGATATGCTGGCTGCCGAGGCTTTCCTCCAACTGCTCCACCACCTTCCGAATGCTGGCTGCATGATAATCGTCCGGGTTCAACCCGTCCTGCCACGCCAGTTCAAGGGCTTCAATAGCAGCAGTCAACACGGTATAATTACCCCATGCCGGCATGTAATTACGGTTTTTATAAAACTCGGGCAGCACCTTTCCCGAGAAAATAAAGTCGCCATCGAAATTTAACACTTTGCCCGAGCCCATTGCTTCCACAAGCTGTTTAATTTGAAGTTGAATTTTGTCCTTGTCCAGGTAAACCTGTATATGCGCCCGCTGGTTCCGGTCGCCTGATTCCTGTGCAAACAACTGCAATGTAGCCTGAACTGCAAATACGGCAAGCAGAAGAGAGCGAAGAATAACGTTCATAAAGTCCTGTTTATTGGGGTTGAAGAAAACGGGATGATTGTGTTTCCGAAATTAACCAATCAGCCAATCAAATACAATACGCCCGGAGCAACAAAAACGTGCAAAAGAAGAATCCGTCAACGATTCATTTGCATTGAACAAAAAGCAAGAAATCGTGCTTGCCGCCCAATCAAAAAGTAGTAATTTACCGCCGTCAAAAAAAAACGAGCTCCTGTAACCATGAGACCAAGCAATACCTCAACCCCACTAAAAAAGTTCATACTGCACCTCCATCCGTACAAGATCGATTCACGGGCAACCAAGTTTAACCGAACTTTCGGACTTGGGGGCATTGCAGCGCTCACGCTTACTATCTTGTTCATAACCGGTCTGTTCATTAAATTTATTTATGTTCCTGACGCCAGCAAAGCCTACGATTCGATGGAGCACTTTCAATCGGGCTACTTGTTCGGACAGTTTTTGCGCAACCTGCACCATTGGTCGGCCAACCTGCTAATCCTGGTGGCGTTTTTGCATTTAGTACGCGTTTTCTACAGCATGTCCATCTTTCACGAGCGTCGGAAAAACTGGCAATACGGCTTAATATTGATGTTGCTGGTAGTTTGTTCGTGCTTTACCGGCTACTTGCTCCCCTGGGATCAATTATCGTATTGGGCAGTCACCATCGTTACAGGCATGTTCGAATACATTCCGCTGGTGGGGCACAAACTGGCTCAGGTTCTGCTCGATGGCAACGAAATTGGCGAGCAAACCCTGCTGCGCTTTTATCATTTTCACACCACCTTGCTCCCACTGTTACTGGTAGTTTTAATCACCATTCATTTTTGGCTCATCCGCAAAGCCGGAGGCATTGCACTGCCCCAAGCGGACAGCGAGCTGGTTGAAACCCATCCGAACCTTACTTACCGCGAAGCCTACGTGGCACTACTTGTTTTAATTGTTCTTTTCTTGCTGGCCATGTTTGTTGATGCTCCCCTGCATGGAAAAGCAAATCCGCTGCAAAGCCCCAACCCTACAAAAGCGCCTTGGTATTTTCTTGGTTTCCAGGAACTGCTTATCAATGTACACCCGCTTTTTGCAGCCTTTCTCATTCCGTTGGCAGTCACCCTGTTTTTTGTATCCATCCCATTTCTGAACTACAACCAGCTCAACACCGGGCAATGGTTTCATTCCGAAACCGGAAAAACAATGACAATTTGGTCGGCAGCCTTTGCGGTACTTTTCACCTTTGTTTTTATCCTGCTCAACGATAAAGTGTTCGATTTTTCCAGGCGGTTACCCGATTGGCCGGGCTGGATTGCCGGCGGCATTCTGCCCTGCTTGCTTTACGGGTTGCCCACAGCCGCTTTTGTTAATTATTGCCGCAAAAAATTTGGTGCCGTTAAAATTGAAGTGGTCATTTCGCTGGTTACCATTATCCTTTGCAGTTACGTTACCATGTTGTTCATCTCGTGGTTTTTGCGGGGCGAAGGCATGCAACTTATTTTTTAACCCGACAAAACGAAAGTACCCAATATGGTTCAACAAAAACCAACTCTCAACCGCCGCCGCTTTTTAACCCAAGCCATTGGCTGGCTGGCTGGTATCCAGGTATTCTACCTGTTGTTTCAGACACTACGCCCAAACAAGCCGGCACGAACAACCGACAACTTTTACCCGGCAGGCGATGCTTCTATGTTTAAACCGGGGCAGGTGTACGCTTTCGGGGCAGCCCATTTCTATTTAGTCCGCACCGACGATGGCGGGTTTCTGGCCCTCTCTTCCAAATGCACCCACCTGGGCTGTGCGGTGGGTTTCAACCCCGGACAAAAACGCTTTGAATGTCCCTGCCATGCCTCGGTTTTTTCAGAGAAAGGCGATGTCTTGTCGAGTCCGGCATTGCGGGCCTTGGATTATTTCCCCATCGAAGTGGTTCAAAATCAGGTTTTAGTCGATATTCATTCCCCCATCAAGCGGCAGAAATACGAACTTGCCCAAGTGAAATACATCTAACATGAACATAGCTGATTACAAAAAACATATCATCCGGCTGGCTGCGGTGTTGGCTTTTTTACTCCCGGTATACCTGTTGTACCGGCACTTATCGGGTTCCGTACTGAAACCGGCGGGCTCCGATGCCGCAGCCTACGTGGGTAGCGAAAGTTGCAAATCGTGTCACCTTACGGCTTATAACGACTGGCGAAAATCGCATCATTATCATGCCATGGCTCTGGCCACCGACTCGACCATGCGCGGCAAATTCGACACTCAATTGACCGATTCACACGGTACCGTTCATAAACTATACAAAAAGGACGGCAAATTTATGGCCTATACCGATGGCGCCGATGGCAACATGCACGAGTTCGAAATCAAGTATGTATTCGGCTACACTCCCTTGCAGCAGTATTTGGTCGAGTTCGATCGCGGTCGGCTTCAAACCTTGCCCCTTACCTGGAATACCGAGGACGAAAACTGGTACTACATGCCCGACTCGGTTTATAAAGGCCAAAACATCGACCACACCAACTGGCTGCACTGGACCAACCAAGCCCAAAACTGGAACAGCATGTGCGCCGAGTGCCACTCGACAAACCTGCAAAAAGGCTACGACTACCAGAACGATTCGTACCAAACAACTTATTCCGAAATAAGCGTGGGCTGCGAATCGTGCCACGGAGCCGGATCGAAACACCTGGACTGGGCCAACCTGCCCGATTACACGCAAAAACAACAGCCCAGCATGGGGCTCGAAGTGAAAACATCGGGATTGAACGCTGAGGATTTCGTAAACCGCTGTGTTCGATGCCACTCGCGCAAAAGCTACCTGGACGACTTTAAACCCGAAGCCCAAAGCATTTTCGACCACATGCTGCCCATGCTGCCCGGCGAACCAAACTGGTTTATCGACGGGCAGATAAAAGAGGAAGACTACGTGTATGCCTCGTTTTTACAGAGTAAAATGTACCACCGCGACATAAAATGCTCCGACTGCCACAACGTGCACAGCGGCGAACGCCTGCTCGAAGGCAACAAACTGTGTTTACAATGCCACAACAAAGATGTGTACGACACACCGCAGCACCATCACCATAAAACGGAAGGTATGACGGGAAAAGCGGTAATTTCCGAATCGGGGCTGAAGTTTGATGTGGGCTCGGGTGCGCAGTGCGTAAATTGCCACATGCCGGGCCGGTACTACATGGGTGTTGACTACCGGAACGACCACAGTTTCCGTGTTCCCCGTCCCGACCTGTCGATAAAATACGACGTTCCGAATGCCTGTACCCAGTGCCACGCCGACCAAAATAACCAGTGGGCGCTGCGCTATGTAAACGAGTGGTATGGCGGCAACCATCCTAAACATTTTGTGGAAGTGTTTGCCGAAGCGCAGAACAATAGTCCATCGGCTCTGCATGGTTTAAAAGAGCTGCTTGGGAACGACCAGTATCCGGCAATTATTCGCAGCCGGGCAATTGCCGATGTAGGCAATCTTTACCCCGATTCGGCTTTCAGTATCCTGCTGCCTTACTTCACCAACCCCGACCCGTTGTTGCGTTTACAATCGGTTCAGTCGGTACCGCCTACCAGCCAGCCAACCTTAAATGCAATGCTGCTGGCATTGAAAGATCCTACCAAAGCGGTACGGGTTGAAGCTGCGCGACAGATAAGCCAGCAACCACAGGTTAGCATTCCGGCAAATTACACCGAACCATATCAGAAGGCGCTTAAAGAATACGAAGCAACGCTGCAATACAATGCTGATTTCCCGGTGGGAAAAGCCAACCTGGCCGGGTACTATTATTCGATTGGCAATTTGGACAAGGCAGAAGAATTTTATGAAAAAGCACTTGAACAAGATACCGAACTGTACTTTGTCTACCTCAACCTGGCCTCGATATATAACCGGAGTAACCGGAAACAAGAAGCGGCTAATAGCTTTCGGGCTTACCTGAACGCGGTACCGAACGACGCTTCGACCTTATTTTCGCTGGCCTTGCTCGAAACCGAGTTGACACACTACGACGAATCGCTGAACCTGATGCTGAAAGCGCACACCATCGACCCGAATATACCGCGGCTAAACCGGAATATTGCCATGATGTACGACTTCAAAAACGATAATGCGAATGCTCAGAAATTTATGCGGATGGAGTTGAACACGAACCCGGACGAACAGATTTACACTGAATTGTTGCAAATGTACGTGAAACAGGGCGAGTTAAAACAAGCGCTTGCCCTGTGCGACGAAATTATAAGCCGGTACCCGAACAACAAGAATGCTGCGTCTATTCGTTTGCAACTAAAAGATCGTAAACTCTGACAACTAAAATTCAATTCACCATGATACTATCTTTTGTGCTAATTATTCTTGGGTTTGTATTGCTTATAAAAGGAGCAGACTGGCTTGTAAACGGGGCTACGGCATTAGCCCGCAAATACCATGTATCCGATTTGGCCATTGGGCTGACAGTGGTTGCTTTTGGCACCTCGGCCCCTGAGTTGGTCGTAAACTCGGTGGCCTCCATCAACAATTTGCCCGACATTGTTTTGGGAAATGTAATCGGGAGCAACAACTTCAACCTTTTTGTTATTTTGGGTGTGGCCGGTTTAATACTGCCCATCAAAGTACAGTCGAACACTGCTTGGCGCCAGATTCCGGTTTCGCTGTTGGTTGTACTACTTTGTTTGGCGCTGTGCAATAATTTCTTTCTGGGGGGCGAAGCTGTATTTTCAACTATTGATGCCCTGATTTTTCTGGCCGGTTTTGCCGCCTTCCTGTATTACGTTTACGCGCAAATGAAAACCGAAACCGACCGCACCACCACGCCAGACCAACAGTCGAACCTGAGAACCTGGGCCGAAATTGTGTTCGGGCTGGCTGGTTTAATAATTGGTGGTAAACTAGTGGTTGACAATAGTGTTACGATAGCGACCCAACTGGGTGTAAGCGAAAAAATTATCGGGCTCACCATTGTGGCTTTTGGCACTTCGCTGCCCGAACTGGTGACCTCGGTGGTAGCTGCTACACGTAAAAAAGCCGATATTATTATTGGAAATGTTATTGGCTCCAACATTTTCAACATGCTGCTTATCCTGCCACTCAGCGCGCTTATCCGCCCCATACCATTTAATACCAACTTCAATACCGACTTGTACCTGTTGGCTGGCGGCACACTCATTCTTTTTGCAGCAATGCTTACCGGCAGGCGAAGGAAGCTGGACCGCTGGGAGGCCGGGATTCTGCTAGCTGTTTACCTGGCTTATACTGTTTTTTTAGTGGCAAAAGAACTTTAGATGCCCCATAAAATACGAAGAGCGGTTCCTGTGCAGGAACCGCTCTTCGTGTGTAATATCTTAATGTTCAACTTATTGACTAGCCAATGTTAGTAAATACATGCTGAACGTCGTCGTCCTCTTCAATTTTATCAATCAATTTTTCAATATCTTCCAATTGCTCCTCGGTAAACTCAACCGGCGTGGTGGGAATCCGTTCCAAAACGGCTTTCTGCACTTCTATCCCTTTGTCTTCGAGGGCTTTCGACAGGGTTCCGAAACTGGTAAAATCGCCGGTAAGATAAACAATTCCTTCTTCCACTTCAATTTCTTCCAGCCCGGCATCAATCAATTCCAGCTCCAGTTCTTCCACATCTACCTTATCTGTTTTTTCAAATTCGAAAACCGCTTTGCGCGAGAACATAAACTCAAGCGAGCCGGTTGGCACCATCTGGCCGCCCGTTTTGTTGAAGTACATTTTAACGTTTGCTACGGTACGGGTGGTATTGTCGGTAGCACATTCAACAAAAATTAAAACTCCGTGTGGGCCTTTCCCTTCGTAGTTTACTTCGGTATAATCCGAAGCATCTTTGCCCGCTGCACGTTTAATGGCCGAATCGATGTTGTCTTTGGGCATGTTTTGCGCCTTCGCGTTCTGAATCGCTGTGCGCAATTTTGAATTCATATCCGGATCCTGTCCGCCCTCTTTAGCAGCCATTGTAATTGCACGAGACAATTTTGGAAAAATCCGCGACATGTGGCCCCAGCGTTTCTCTTTGGCAGCCCGGCGATATTCAAATGCTCTTCCCACGGTATCTTATAATTTTAAAAGTGACTAATTTTTAACGGCACAAAAATATAAAAATACTTCCTTGCCAATCACTTTTTTATCGAAAAACACAGTACTGCCAATGTTCAAAAAAACAGCCGGGACACGTCACTCATACTTCCGGATTTATTTAGGTGAAATACAATCCCCGGGGTAAAATTCGGCTATCTTTACCGCCCTAAAATTGAAAAAAATGAAGATGCGAATCCTGCTGGCAACAACGGCGCTGCTTTTGTTTGCGTGTAAACCGCAACCAAACTATGTTTTTAACGAGGGCCCAATTTTTGGCACTGTTTACCATATTACCTACGAAAGTCCCGAAGGCACCGACCTGCACGATGGCATTAAACATGTGCTCGACAGCCTGAACCGTTCGCTTTCGACTTACGACCCGAACTCGGTGATTTCGATGGTAAACCAAAACGGGCCGGTTGAGCTCGATCCGTTCTTTCTAACCGTATTTAAGAAGTCACAAAAAGTATCAGCCCTCACTGCCGGCGCTTTTGATATTACCGTAGCACCGCTGGTAAACGTATGGGGTTTTGGGTTCAAAAACAAAGAAAACGTAACACCCGAACTGATTGATTCGCTGAAGCAACTGGTTGGTTATACTAAAGTAAAGCTCGAAGCAGGCAAAATAGTAAAGGCTAATCCGGGCATTATGCTCGATTGCAGCGCCATTGCCAAAGGTTATGGTGTTGACGTGGTTGCCGCTTACATTCGCGACAAAGGTTGCAAAAACTACATGGTTGAAATTGGCGGCGAAGTGGTGGCTCACGGGCTAAACCCCAAAGGCGAGACTTGGAACATTGGTATAAGTAAACCCGAAGAAGACCTCTTTTTTAGCAAACAGCAGCTCGAAGCCATTGTTGCCCTCAAGGATAAAGCATTGGCTACATCGGGCAATTACCGGAATTTTTATGTTGAAGGCGGAAAAAAATACGCGCACACCATTGATCCACTAAGTGGCTACCCCGTGCAACACAGCCTGCTAAGTACAACTGTTTTGGCCGACAGCTGCATGACTGCCGATGCGTATGCAACTGCTTTTATGGTACTTGGGCTCGAAAAATCGATTGAAATTGCTTCATCGATTGACGAAATTGAGGTGTACTTTATTTATGCAGGCGAAAACGGCGAACTGAAAAGCTATTTTTCCGAAGGCTTCAAATCGTCGTTACTCGAAGAATATAGCGAAAACTAAACGCTGAATTATCAGCAACTTCCCGGTTCATCTTTTATCTGCGACAGTTCCTTAAAACTAAGCTCTCTGCGCGCTTGGGCCTGTTCCATTTTATCGAAAGTTTGGGCACAGCTCACGCCCCGCTCTTTCATATGCGGATTGGCACCAATATGCAGGTTGGGGAACTGCCCTTTTTTCTCCAATAAAATTTTTACGGCCAAACCGGCAAAAGCTAACGCCACCAACACCAATGCAATTAAAAAAATGGCTAAAAAACTCATGGTCTTCCCTTTCTTTTAGGCGATCAAAAGTAGTTAAAAACAACAATTGCTCACTAGTTTCTTTTCAATATACAACAAATATGTGCCGAAACTGTTCCTTGTTTTTCCAACTTTAGCATCTCCCAATGAACTTAATTTCAGCTATTCTTCGTAATTTTAAAAGCTGTACAGCAGCTTTAAACCAGCAATTAATGAGCTCATTCACTTGTTTCGATAAAATTCTCTTAACCGATGATCGCACGTAGAACACTGCAATTAACCATTATCGGCCGGGTACAGGGCGTTGGGTTTCGCTTTTTTGTGCGCCAGAAAGCACTTGAGCTAAACCTTGGCGGCTGGGTACGCAATAAAATGGACGGGAGCGTGGAAGTAGAAGTTGAAGGTCATCCCGACGCCATCAACACCTTCATCGACTTGCTGAAACTAGGCAACGGTTACAGCCGTATCGACCGCATTTTTCGCGCCGAACTAACTGAATTACAGGATTACCAATCGTTTTTTATTAAATATTGAAAAAAGGTTTGAGACTTGAGCTATAAGTCGCGAGACTTGGAATTTGAAATTTAGAATCTGAAACTTTACAGATGAACTACCACATGAGCCCGGAGCAATTCCGCGAAGAAGGCAAAAAACTCATCGATTGGATTGCCGACTATTACGAACAAATTGAAAACTATCCGGTGTTATCGCAAGTTCGGCCCGGCGAAGTTATGGAACAACTGCCGGAGCAAGCCCCCGAGCAAGGCGAACAATTTTTGACCATGATGCGTGATGTTGAAAAAGTAATCCTCCCTGGTATTACCCATTGGCAGTCGCCCAACTTTTTTGCTTACTTTCAATCTAACACCTCTTTCCCTTCCATTCTCGGCGATTTGCTGTCGTCGGGGTTGGGCGTTCAGGGCATGTTGTGGGCAACCAGTCCCGCCTGCACCGAGCTGGAAACCAGGGTATTGGACTGGCTGGTTGATTTAATGGGCTTGCCGCAGCATTTTAAGAGCACCGAAAATGGTGGTGGCGTCATTCAGGATACCGCTTCGAGCGCTGTGCTGGCTGCATTGCTGGCTGCCCGCGAACAAAAAACCAACTTCGGCTGCAACAAAACCGGGAATAACGCTGGGCTAGTTGCTTACATTTCAACCCAAACCCACTCGTCAGTCGAGAAAGGCATTAAAATTATAGGGCTTGGTACCGATCGCCTGCGCCGGATTGACACCGACTCCAATTTTTCACTGCAACCCGAAGCGCTGGAAAAGCAAATCCGAACCGATATGGCTGCCGGGTTGAAGCCATTTTTTGTTTGCGCAACGGTTGGCACCACCTCGTCGAACGCTATAGACCCGTTGCTCGCTATTGGCGAAATATGCCGAAAATACGAAATTTGGCTCCACGTTGATGCGGCCATGTCGGGAACGGCGGCACTGCTACCCGAACTTCAACATCATTTTAATGGCCTGGAACTGGCCGATAGTTATGCCTTCAACCCACACAAATGGCTGTTCACCAATTTCGACTGTAACTGTTTTTGGGTGAAAGACAAGGCTGAACTGATAAAAACGCTGAGCATTTTGCCCGAATACCTGAAAAACGAGGCCACCGAAAAAGGCGCCGTTATTGATTACCGCGACTGGCATGTTCAGCTGGGACGTCGTTTCCGATCGCTGAAGCTTTGGTTTGTTTTGCGCCATTATGGAGCCGAAGGCCTGCGTTTTCACATTCGCCGCCACATTGAACTGGCACAAACTTTTGCGGCTTGGGTTGAGAAATCGGACGAATTTGAGCTGATGAACAAGCCACCTTTCAACTTGGTTTGTTTTCGGCACAAATCGGGTAACGAATTCAATATAAAGCTGATGGATGCCATTAACAAAGAAGGGCGGCTATTTCTTAGCCACACCGTATTGAATGGCACCTACTGGCTGCGCATGAGTATTGGCCAAACCCAGACCGAATTGCGCCATGTGCAACAAGCCTGGAACGTTTTGCAGGAAAAAGCAGCGGAACAGGTCAATTCGCAATTGTAATTGTACCCGTAGTTATGGTTTTGTGAACCGTCAGGTTAATATTTTGGGTGCTGCTGGTACAGCCGGTACTGCTGTTTGTAACGGTTAACGTTGCATTGTAAGTAGCAGGAGCAGCCGTTGCCGGAACAGTTAGGTTGATACTTCCACCCGGCAAGGTGGCGGCACTAACATCGGTAAAACCCTGTCCTTCTGCCGTCGTGTCAAAATTAATGGAATACTGGTCGGGCGAGTTAGTTGTTGCCGAATAAGCGATAACTGCCGGCGAATCACCTTCGCAAACTGCGGCACTGCTTGCACCTAATACGATGGTTGGCAAAGGGTTAACACTTACGGTAGCACTACCCCCCATTGTTCGTTGGCAATCGGGCAATGGTGCCGACGATGTGGCTACCACAGTATAATTTCCGGCAACGGTTTGATTGCTAAAGCTGATTGCTGCACCCGTACCTGCCTTTGTTTCAACTAAAGTTGAGCCATCGATGTAGAGCGAATAGCTTATGTCTGCTTCCGTTCCGCTTAGCCCAACAACCACACCTGCCCCGCCGGAACAATAAGCCCCACCCCCCGTTACATTATATAAAACAGGCAAAACCCTTACGTTAATGGCATCGTACACCGTTGGAAAATGCGAGGGGGTGTAGATTTGCGAAACAGAAAACGTGTAATTGGTAGTTACGGTAGGCGATACTGTAACTTTCGGTACTACCCGAACCATTGAAATCCCAGATAAAGGCCGCCTTAAAAGGCGATCGGTCATCGTGGCTTAAACTATTCACCACAATGCCGTTATGCAAAGTTGCCCCACTCACATCAAAGATTGTGGTTGCATTATCGTTGTTAAAGTCGTAACGGATAATTTGGTTCGTAGCACCGCTGGTTTCGTTCCACATTTCGGCCGCAACCTGGGCAGTGGTAAGTGCCGAGTTCCACAATTTAAATTCATCGATACCCCCGTTAAAATAAAAATTGCCGAAATTAGTTCCGTCTGTATATCGCGTATTTCCCGAATAGCCAATGTGAATATCAGAATTGTGTGCCGGTATGCCGGTAATTAAAGTAGCATTATAAGAACTCGATTGGAGTGCCCCGTCAAGGTAAAATTTGAAATTATGGGCATTAACTGCAAGCCCCCCATCAATTACCATTGCCACATGGTGCAGTACGCCGGCAGAAACCGTTGCACTCAATTCGCCCAAGATAATATTGCTTCCCCAAACGCTTACATACACCTTACCATTCAACAAGTAGATATTCAATCCATTATTCACACCCCCTTCTTCGTACAGTACTTGCCGGCCGGTTGTGCTTCCTGCCCGAAACCACAAGGCAATTGTGCGATCCGTAATTACCGTTGTATTTATTTCACTATGACTGGGTATTTGAATGTAATCCATGGTCGCCGAATGAAAAACGGCGGTCGAATCGAGCCGGGTCACCTTTAGCGTGGTTGAGCTACCATAGCAAATAGATACGTCGCCACTGGTTGTGTATTGGAGGCCTTGCGCATTCGTTTTATTTAGGGCCAGCAGCATGAAGGCAGAGATAAGAACAAAAAATATATTCGCCTTTCGCACACTCAAAATAGGGCAAACCAACACTTGCTGGCTTAGGTGGTTTGACCTTTTATTGTCAAGCCTCAATTTTGCGCGGAATGGAATAAGCTGCGCACTCCAAGCCTCGTAATAGTTCTTTAGGTTTCTCATTATTGTCCATTCTTTACGATACAGGGCATTCATCATCCACCTAAAAAACCTCCCTAACCCGTGCCTGCAAAAGTAAAAATTTAAAAGAAAAGAACAGCTTTACAAAAAAGGATGTTTGCTATTGCTGCAAGCTCATTCTTCAAAATATCGACTATATTGCAATACACCTTCATATCGAACGATTTTAAATCTGCTCAATAAGCACTGAAAATAAAACATTTGCAGTATCGCCAATAAAAATTGAGGCAATAGAACGAGGCTGTCTAAGAATTCCACAAATTACATCAAATTCTAAAAACCTTCGTTTTGTAAGATGGTGATTGCCAGCACAGTAACCACGTGTTACTTCTTCAATTTGTATAATTTGTGGACTTTTCTCTTTTTTTTTGGACAGCTTCACTCCAAAACAGCTTTCAGTTTGAAAAACCGCTTAATTCACAATGGTAATTGTACCCGTAGTTATGGTTTTGTGAACTGTTAGTTGAATAGCATAAGTACCACTGGTACAGCCGGTACTGCTGTTTGTAACGGTTAACGTTGCATTGTAAGTAGCAGGAGCAGCCGTTGCCGGAACAGTTAGGTTGATACTTCCACCCGCAAGGTGGCGGCACTAACATCGGTAAAACCCTGTCCTTCTGCCGTCGTGTCAAAATCGATGGAGTACTGGTCGGGCGAGTTAGTTATTGCCGAATAAGCGATAACTGCCGGCGAATCACCTTCGCAAATTTTGGCCTCACTATTACTCACTGTTATGGTTGGCAAGGGGTTGACCGTTACTGCAATTGTGCCGGTGCCATAAGTTATTTCGCCATTTGTAGTGGCATGGGTAAGGGTATAAGTATAGTTGGTAGTTGTACCCGGCGACACACTAACCGGCGAACCTGTCATTCCGCCGGGAGCCCAGCTTATGGTTGGCACAATGGGTACATCGGTGGTATGGGTTACATTGCCCGTAGTTGTACCGTCAAGCGTTGCTCCCCAAGTACCTGTATTATCAATCGTACTGCCTGTATCGTTATTAAAATCGTAATGTACAATTGGGCTTGCAGCACCGCTGGTTTGGTTCCACATTTCGAGCGCAATTTGAGCATCGGTAAGCGCCGAGTTCCATAATTCAAATTCGTCGATAACGCCACCAAAATAGAAATCGGCTTCCATAATTGCAGTATTATCCGGGTTACTTGTGTCAACATATCTTGTATTGTCCGAAAAACCAATATGAATATTGAAATTATGGTTATCCACTCCATTAATTAATTGAGGTGAATAATCGTAATCTACTAGGCTCCCGTCCAAATATAGTTTGAAATTATCCGTAAGAAGCGATAGCCCCGCATCCAAAACCATTGCTACATGGTACCATTCATTGGGAATAACATCAACACTCAAAGGGGCCCTTTCGGTCTGGTCTTCCCAAGCATGTACGTATACTTTGCCATTTAATAAATAGATATTTATCCCGTTGGCCATTCCCCCTTCTTCGTATAATACCTGCCGGTCGGTCGTGTTATCGGCCTTAAACCACAGGGCGATAGTTCTATCTGAAACATTTGCAGTTATAATATTTTGCTGTGGTATTGTTATAAAATCTGCGGTCGTGTTCGAACCAAAATCTACTGCCAAGTTAGCTATGTTTACTTCGAGGTTGGCCGAATTTCCGGAACAAATCGTGGTATTGTTGCTTTGTGTCCAAGTAAAACCTTGCCCTTTAGCGTTATTCAAGCCTGCTAAAAAGAAGACTGCAAAAAAAACGAAGATTGCTTTCGGCCTTTTTGCAAGCAAAAAGAAAATGGTATTTTTCGCACCGCCCAAAAACCGGAACAGGCATATTGATCCGGAAAAACTAATAGCTTTTTTTTCTACTCCTTTATTAGCAAATGCTTGAATTGCATGCTGATTTTTTTCGCACATCCTTTTATCCCCTACGTCTTTTATCTTTCTTATTACCTACTCAATCATTCCACTCCAGAATAAAAAAGATACTCCCCATAACTTGATTTACGTCAAGTTAACACACAAACTACTCAGAACCCTAAAAACTTAAAGCGAAAGCAATACAAAGCGTAATTCCACGGCAACGAAAATAGCGATTGTTCAGTAAAAAATGAAAATACGACCCAAAAATATTCACTTGATACAAAGAATTTAATGCACCACGACTCTACAAATTAAACTCACTCCCCTAATTATAGAACATCTTCACTTTACGGATTATCATAATTCTAAAAACTATTTAATTCTTCTAAAGGACACGTGACTCTTCCTTATTCCGCAAAGTTCTTTTTCAAAACCCTTGGAAACAATAAGGTTTGAAAAATGCCCCGACCTGCCATAAACAGCATCATTGCCAACCAAAGCGCATGGTTGCCCAACAGGTTTTGCAGGAAGTAAAAAGTGGGGGCAAAAACCAGTAAAGTGGCTGCCAACATGCTGTTGCGCATTTCGCGCGAAGCGGTTACCCCTATGTAAATGCCGTCCCACACAAACGAGGCAACAGTAATAAGAGGTGTCAACACCACCCAAAACAAATATTTGCGGGCCGTTTCGTACAGGCTCTCCTGGCTGGTAAGCAAACCAATAATGAATTTATTGCCAACTAAAAACAGCAGCGAAAAAACAATTGCCAAGCCAAGTCCCCAAACAAAAAGGCGGCGGGTAAGCTGCAGGAACAAATCCCGGCACTGTTCTCCCTGGTAACGGCCGGCCAACGCTTCGCCGGCAAAGGCAAACCCGTCGATAAAAAACGAAAACAATAGCAAAAACTGGATTAAAATGGAGTTCACAGCCAAAGTGTGATCGTTCATACTGGCCGATTTTGATGTGAAAAAGGTAAAAACCACGATGACACAAAACGTGCGGATAAAAATATCGGTATTGACACGAAAAAACTCTTTCATTGCCGAAATGTCAAGCACTCCTTCCCAGTTCCGTGCCGAAACAAATGGCCCGTATTTCTTTCGCAACAAATACAAACCAATACCAATACCGGTGTACTCCGCAATTACCGTCCCCAATGCCACTCCCACCGCATCCAGATGGAAGAAATACACAAAAACAAACGAAAAAACGAGATTGAGCACGTTGGCCAGAATCGAAGTAACCATCACATAACGGGCATTTTGCATGCCCAGAAACCAACCGTTGAGCGCATAAAGCCCCAAGGTTGCCGGTGCTGCCCAAAGCCGCACGCGGAAATATTGGCGGGCCAGTTCCTCAACTTCAGCACTCCCATTTATTGCGCTAAAACTTATCCACGCTATCGGTGCTTGCAACAGAATAATTATCAGGCTAATAAAGACCGAAATCAGCATGGCTCGTTTCAGAATATTAAAACTTTCTGCCTGATTACCCTCGCCAAAGCTTTGCGCTGTAGACCCGCTGGTACTCATGCGCAAAAAACTAAAGCCCCAGTAAATAAAATTGAAAATAACCGTTCCGAGCGAAACTGCACCAATATAAACCTCGGAATTTAAATGCCCCATCAGGGCCATATCTACCAGCCCAATCAACGGGATGGTTACGTTACTGATGATATTGGGAAGCGCTAAGCGAAGTATTTGTCGATCCACTGTATTTTTCGGGCAAAGAAACTAAAAAAACGCCATAGCCTAAAACCTTGTGAACAAGCGGAAAATTGACTTATCCAATTGGATATAGATTTTTTCAATTAAAAAAAGGACTTCCAATATTTGGAGCACATTCTTATTTCTTCTAGATTTGCATTAAAGGATTTGAATATCTTTTAATGTAAAACCAAGGTCGAATTGACCATTTAAGAGTAACATATTATGTCATTTGAATTACCAAAATTACCATACGCATACCATGCACTTGAGCCCGTTATTGATGCGCGTACAATGGAAATCCATTATACAAAACACCACGGGGCTTACACAACCAACCTGAATGCAGCCATTCAGGGGACCGAAATGGAAGGCAAATCAATTGAAACATTGATGGCTGGCATTTCGAAACTTCCAATTGCTGTTCGCAACAACGGGGGCGGTTATTACAACCACGGCTTGTTTTGGGAAGTGATGACCCCGGGTGGGGCATCGGAACCAACAGGCGATTTATTGAAGGCGATTAACGATTCATTTGGATCATACGATAGTTTTAAAGAAGCTTTTACCAAAGCTGCCGCAACCCGTTTCGGTTCGGGTTGGGCTTGGCTGGTAAAACAGGGTGATAGTTTGGTGGTTTCGTCCACACCGAATCAGGACAATCCTTTAATGGATATTGCAGAGGTTCAAGGCACTCCAATTCTTGGCCTCGATGTCTGGGAACATGCCTACTATTTGAATTACCAGAACAGACGTCCTGACTACATTTCATCATTTTTTAAAGTGATAAATTGGGATGAAGTCGCCAAACGATTTAAAGGTTAGTTGATTTTTGGTTTTTTTCCCCGGGGCAGTGGCCCCGGGGTTTTTCTTGCCACATTTTGAAGTATTATGTTTTATTGAATTTATTCAGATACGTTCATACTAGCACGAAGTCACCAAAACGACGTCATCGTTATTTTAGCCGGAAGAAAATCCTGCTGTCTGGATAGCCTATCATTCATCAACATCGGGTTTCAACTCTCCCCATTATTTGGAATCGCTTTAAATTGATTCGAAGCCGGTGATTTTCTCAAACTTTTAGCCGAACTTCATGTTTAAAACCCTAAAACATAAAAATCGTCTAACTTTTAAATCGGAAAATTATGGCATTTGAATTACCGGCGTTACCCTACGCCAAAAATGCGCTGGAACCCTACATTAGTGAAAAATCAATGGAATACCACTACGGTAAGCACCACCAGGCCTATGTAAACAACTTGAATAACCTGGTGCTTGGTACTCCGTTTGAAACTGCTGATTTGGAAACCATTGTGAAAAAAGCCGATGGCGGAATTTTCAACAACGGCGCCCAGGTTTGGAACCACACGTTTTACTTCTTCCAGTTTTCGGCTAGCCCCGCAGCAGCTCCGAGCGGCACCCTGAAAGCAGCGATTGATGCTTCGTTCGGCTCATTTGATGCATTCAAAGAAGCCTTTTCGAAAGCGGCAGCAACCCTGTTTGGCTCAGGCTGGGCCTGGCTGGTGAAAGATGCAGCGGGAAAACTGAGCATTGTACAAACCAGCAATGCGGCCTGTCCCTTGCGCGACGGACTGACACCCCTGATGACCTGCGATGTTTGGGAACACGCTTATTACCTGGACAAACAAAACCTGCGGCCGAAGTATGTTGAAGATTTCTTTAAAATTCTGGACTGGAAAGTGGTAGAGAGCCGTTTTTAAGTTGGTGTCGGAATATTTCAAATTTCATTCAGAATTTTTACTTTTAATCGCGAACACCGATGCAAGTTCGGGATAACAAAACCTTAAAAACAAAATTATGAGCGCAGAGAAAGTATTGGCTGCCATGGTTGCAGCCGGCAAACCGGTAAAAGCAGGAGAATTAGCAACGGCTACCGGTCTGGATAAAAAAGACGTAGAAAAAGCAATGAACCAGCTGAAAAAAGAGGGCAAAATTGTTTCTCCGGTGCGCTGCGCCTGGGAACCTGCCAAATAGCTTCTTCTGGATTTCTCAAAAAAAAACAGGGTTTCAAAAAACAATGAAACCCTGTTTTTCTTTTTGGTCTCGCCCTTTGCAGGCATAACCGAGAACCGGATTATTTTTTCCAGAGTTTTTCCATTTCTTCCAAGGTCTTTCCTTTCGTTTCGGGAACATACTTCCACATAAACAAGGCAGCCAAAACGCCCATTACACCATAAATCCAATACGAGAAGCCGTTGTGGAAATGATCAACCAGAAAAGAGCTTTTATTCATCATCGGGAAAGTCCAGGATACCAGATAATTCGAAACCCACTGAGCAGCAACAGCAACAGCCATCGCACGTCCGCGGATCCGGTTCGGGAAAATCTCGGCCAGCAACACCCAAACCACCGGGCCCCAACTCACCGCAAAACAAGCTACATACCCCAGCATAAAGATGAGGGCAGCCAGACCAACCTGCTGAAAAAAGAAAGCAAATCCAAGCGCAAACATAAAGAACGCCATCCCCAAAGCACCAATAATCATCAATGGCTTGCGGCCAAACTTGTCCACCGTCAGAATAGCAACAACGGTAAACGACAGGTTTATAAAGCCGACAATAATGGTTTGGAGCAAGGCCGTATCGGTACCCGAGCCCATATTCTTGAAGATTTCGGGAGCGTAGTACAACACCACGTTAATCCCTACAAACTGTTGAAATACCGACAATAAAACACCAACTACAACGACTAAAGCCCCAAACGAAAACAACTTCCCTGATGTGGTCGTCAGCGTTTGTTTAATATCTGCCCAAACGGCTGCTGCCACTTCCGGTCCATTCACTTTATTCAGCACTTTTATCGCTTTCTCATCTTGCCCGCGTAGCGCCAGGTAACGAGGGGTTTTCGGCACAAAAAACAGGAAAAATATAAACAGGGCTGCCGGAATCATTTCCGAACCAAACATATAACGCCAGCCGATCGTGTTCAACCAGGTATCGTCGCCTTGACGGGCAATAGCATAGTTGACAAAATAGACGACCAACATGCCGAAAATAATTGCAAACTGATTGAACGAAACCAACTTACCACGGCTGTCAGCCGGTGCTATTTCGGCAATGTACATCGGCGAAAGCATGGAAGCCAGCCCCACGCCAATACCTCCGATAATGCGGTAGATTACAAAATGCCAGTAAAAGGTGTGGTCACCTTCGCCAAATGGCCTGAAAAACATTTCGGGATAAAACGAGCCCAGCGCTGAGATAAAGAACAGGAAAGCTGCCAGGAACAAGCCATTTCGCCGTCCCAGTTTCAAACTAACCAGTCCTCCGGAGAGGCCGCCGATAATACAGCCAATAAGCGCGCTGGATACAATAAATCCGAGTTGTGAGTTTGCGGCAGTTTCACTCAGACCCATAGGTTGAATAAAAAACACATCGAGCGAACTAACAGTGCCGGAAATCACCGCCGTATCGTAACCGAACAGTAGTCCTCCCAGCGTAGCTACCAGCGTAATGCCGGCAATGTAAAGTGAATTTTGACCTTTCATGTGCTTGTTTAGTTAGGCTTGACAAGACTCCGGCGGAGAACCGATGTCCTGGCAATTACTATTTTCGTTTGTAAATAAGATAAACCCGATCCTGTTCCAAAAGAACGGGAATCGGGTCTGTCTGGTTATTTCTATTCAGCATTGAATCTATTCCAATTACCTGCAATCAAATCCGGAATTAAATATGCATGTTGACGATTGCTTCGTACAACTCTTGTTTTCCGCTTATTTGCTTCGGTTCGCCTTTAGCCTTCGCGTATTCATAAACCTGCTCAAAAGACAGTTTACCTTCCTCGAACTCTTTCCCCTTACCTGAATCGTAAGAAGCATAGCGATCGGCCAACATTTTTTCGTAGGGAGAACTTTCCAGGATAGCCGCTGCCGTTTCCAATGCGCGGGCCATTACATCCATCGCGCCGATATGGGCGATGAACAAATCTTCTGAATCGGTTGAATTACGACGGATTTTGGCATCGAAGTTGGTACCGCCGCCTTGCATACCGCCGCCTTTCAGCACCACGATCATGGCTTGGGTCAATTCGTACAAATCAACCGGGAACTGGTCGGTGTCCCAACCGTTTTGAACGTCGCCCCGGTTGGCATCAATAGCGCCAAGCATACCGGCATCAACAGCGCATTGCAGTTCGTGCTCAAAGGTGTGGCCAGCTAAGGTGGCAT
>JBKEAN010000275.1:0-6346 GCA_047972415.1 Mangrovibacterium sp. | reverse complement strand
GAAGCAATTCCATTCGAAGCGGATTTCAAAAACAGTTGTATCATCTCGTTCAGAAATTTTTCGTCGCCCCCCAAACTGTTTCGCAGTTCGTTGAAGTCGAAAGTAGCCGTGGTGACAGGCGACACGGTTTCTGTATTGGCTTTGGGTTCAAGCTGAAGTAAAAGCTGGAAAAGAGCTTGCTCTGGAAATGGCTTTTGCAGAAAAATGTGAATACCAGCCTGGGTAAATTGTTTCTGATCGTCGGGGCGGTTAGCGGCGGTTAGCATCACAATTTTTGCCTCACCGTTTTCGCGGCTGATTTGTTTGCTGGCTTCCAGTCCGTTCAGTACTGGCATGTGCATGTCCATCAAAATCAGGTCGAACCGGTGGGCACGGCAGGCTTCTACGGCCTCCTGCCCGTTGCTTGCCAACCGGTAGCCAATGTTCCACTTGGTGAGAATATTTTTTAGCAGGTACAGGTTGAAGTCTTCGTCGTCCACTACCAGCAGATTTAGTTTCCGGAACCATTGTGGTGCAACAATGGGCTCCAAATCAGGCTCATAAGGTGCATCCCCTTCGGTGTACGGAATAGAAACCGAGAATCGGCTGCCTTTGCCCACCATGCTTTTTACCGATATTTGGCCCCCTTGCAGCTCAATCAGCTTTTTTACAATGGTGAGCCCCAGTCCGGAGCCGCGGTGTTTTTCAGGCTGCTGGTTATCGAGCTGGATGAACTCTTCGAAAATATGTGGTAGTTGATTGGGCGGGATTCCGCTCCCGCTGTCAACCACATCCAGGTTCAAACGATAGCTTTCGCCAGGCAGTTGCTCTTCGCGCAGTTCCAGGCTTACGGTTCCGTTTGGGGTAAATTTAACAGCATTAGACAGCAGGTTGATAGCAATCTGTTTCAATCGTAAGGGGTCGCCGCAATAAATCCGATTGGGAGGAATGGTGCTGTTCATTTTCAGTGTCAGTCCTTTAGCCTCGGCCGCCACTTTTTGCATCGCCATTACTTCGGCGAAGAGTTTAGCCGGGAAAAAACCGGTTTGCTGGAAGCTCATTTTTTGCGATTCAATTTTCGAAAAGTCGAGCGTATCGTTTACTAAGGTCAGCAAATGCCTGGCCGATTGGTGAACAATGTTCAGGTCGGTTTTCTGTTGCTCGCCCGCGGGTTGTTGCAGCAGTTGTTCGCTCAGTCCGTAAATGGCGTTTACCGGGGTGCGCAGCTCGTGGCTCACCGTTGCAACAAAACGCTCCTTGGCTTTAGCCAGGTTTTCGGCATCAGTGCGGGCTTTTTTCAGCATATTTTGGTAGGCGCGGTTTTGCTTCAGGTTTTGGTAAAATAAAGCTAAAACAATAATGAGCAGAATAATTGAAACTGCTGTAAACAGTACCAGGCGGCGGTAAATTTGGGCTGCCATGGCATCGGCTTCTTCGGTTTTACGTTCCTGTCGGCGTAGTTCATCTGTTTCGAGCCGGTTTATCAGCCGGGTAATTTGCTGACTTGCTTTGATATGGCGTTGATAAAGCACTTTTTCGTTTTCAGAGAGCGCAGCCAATTCGTTGTTTATCTGCTTTTCAGCCTGAATAATTTCCTGCTTTATTTGTTCCTTGTCCTTGGCTTTGCTGATAATGACCGGCGCTTTCGCCGCCGTATCCTGTTTCCCGAAAACCCGTTTAAAAAACCCTTTCTTTTTGGGTGTCTCAAAACGGATGGTATCGGGTTGAATAAAAGCCGTATCGATTTTGGAAACCAAATCGCCGAGAGGCCTGCTTTTCTGGTTGTTTTTTTGCTGGTGCAATTGACGGATTTGCCCCCAAAGTGTCAGTTTTAGTGCCGATAGTTGGCTAATGGAATCAATCAGCTGAATTTCGTCGGTTCCCGGAATGGCATAGTCTTTTAGCGCCGACAGGTTTTCTTGTACCTGTTGGTAGCTTTTGTGGTACGAATCGATAAACTCGTCGTTGCCGGTGAGGCTGAACAGACGTACCGAATTTTCAACCTCGTTCAGGTCGCTGGTAATTTCTTTTATCAGGATGAGCTTGAAATCGGGGCGGGCTTCCTGGTGAATGGAGTTGATAATCTGCGACAAACTTTGGTAAACAAGGTAGCCCGAAATGGCCACGCCAGCCGCAATAACCAAGGTGAGCAGGGTAATTTGAAATTCGATCCGAAAAAATTTCATAGGCTGAAGTGAAGGGTTTCAACTTTTTGTTTAAAAATAGAAGAAAAATAAGTAAAAATGAACGGAACCGGACTTCAGCCTTAATGCGTTCCGAAGCTAATGATGAGAATACCAACGAGAATACCAACGAGGTAAATGCCTTTTTGTTTAATGTTGTGCTCGTTAAACAGGAGCGCCCCGGTAACAAAAGCCACCAAAACACCGCCACGGCGGAGTGCTGCCACGATGGAAATCATGGATTCTGGTTCGCTCAGCGCCCAAAAGTACAGGTAGTCGGCAAAAAGCAGGAAAATAGCAATCAGCGGGATGCTCCAGCGCCACTCGAAAGGCGGCCGTTCTGCTTTTGGTTTTTTCCAGCGGAACAGCGCAATGGCCGGCAACATAACCACTACCTGGTAAAACGAAAACCAGGCTTGCACGGCCATGCGGTCGATTTGGAGAAGGATGTATTTATCAAACAAGCCGCTGGCGGCACCTAGTAAGGTTGCGGCAATAATGCACAAAATCCAAGTGTTTCGCGTAAAGCTGATGCCCTCGCGTTTGCCTGCCGTTGAAAGTAGGTAGAAAAACAATAAAACCACCAGTACACCAATCCATTGCATTGGGTTCAACCGCTCGTGGAAGATGAGGATGGCACCGATTAAAGTCCAAATGGGCCCTGTTGCCCTGATGGGGGAAATAATGGTGATGGGCAAATGCTTCATAGCGTGGAAGGCAAAAATCCAGCTCGCTACTACAATGACCGATTTTATAAAAATAAGCAGGTGTTCGTGTGCTGTAACAGGCGGAACATACAAATAAACCGACTGAAAAGCTTCGGGCCAGAGGGCGGATCCCAAAACAACAGGGAAAACAATAACGGCCGCGGTAATTGTTGAAATAAACAGTACCGGAAGCACGGCGTTGTGGTTCAGCGACAGTTTTTTAAACACATCGTACAAACCCAGCAGTACTGCCGAAACTAAAGCCAGAATTACCCACATCGTTTTTCGAATTTTGGACAAAACTAAAGGCTTTCGCCCGATTAGGAGAGGCCAGGAACGATTGGTGAGGGAAGCTTAATTATTAATTAATGGCACAGGGCAGTAGTGATGAGGCTGTCTAAAAAGTCTCGTTCAGTCAATTCGAACTTTCAAATTGAAAATAGCAGCCCGAAGGGCTAACTTAATTCAGACCGGGGCAACGCCCCGGGACTTTAATATATATAATTTCTGACGGGCGGTAAGCCCAACTTAACCAATAAGTTGCCCTTTCAGGGTGAATATTGCAGCAGATTTGGTCTTCCCCAAGGCGCGGCCTTGGGCTGAACTAAATTGGGCTTTCAGCCCGAAGAGCTATCAAATCGTAAGCTATTCTTGATTTGGTTTTACTTTTTGGACAGCCTCGCCTTCAATTTGTAACACCGCGAGTACGATGTTTTATATTTGAATAAATAAGGAATAAAATGCCTTCGGTTTAAGTTATTGATACTCGTCCTTTTTTTATATTGCAAAAGCGATGGCAAAAGCAAATTGCCCTCTGTTTTCTGAAACTCAATTAATACAATAAAAACCATTCAAGTTATGCTGAAAAAAATCAAAACCGGAATTGCCCTGTTTGTTTTGGCCGGAACCATACAGCTTGAGGCTCAAACGCAGATAGACCTTTTGCTTGACAAACCCGGAGTAGCCATTGAGCCAACCATGTGGGGTGTTTTTTTCGAGGACATTAACTTTGCGGCCGATGGCGGGTTATACGCCGAGTTGGTAAAAAACCGCTCCTTTGCCTTCGACGACCCGCTGATGGGTTGGAAAACTTTCCACAAAGATTCGGTTCGCGTTATCAACGAAAAGGCTGCCGGAAAGCAACATCGCTTTATTCGTTTGCTTGGGTTGAAGTCGGGCAAAGCCAATTTCTTGCAAAACGACGGCTTTCGCGGAATGGGAATCCACCAAGGCGAAATCTACCGGCTCAACCTACACGTTCGAAATACCAGCGAGGCAGTTCAGAAGTTGAAAATTGAATTATTGGACGACAACAAAGCGCCAATTGCGTTGTACGAGCTGGAAATTGATGATAAAAACTGGTCGAAACGGGAATTGGAATTGAAGGCCTCGGCTACGGCTGCCAACGGTAACCTGAAAATTAGTTTGGCAACTGACGAAGCAGTTGATTTTAAATATGTTTCGCTGTTTCCGGTCAATACGTTCAAAAACCGGCGGAATGGAATGCGTGTCGATTTGGCGCAAAAGCTGGCTGACTTAAAACCGGGTTTTGTTCGCTTTCCCGGAGGCTGTATTGTGGAAGGCCATCACCTGGACACCCGCTACCAATGGAAAAAAACGGTTGGCGATGTGGCCGATCGCGAAGTTTTGGTAAACCGCTGGAACACCGAGTTTATGCACCGCCACGCGCCCGATTATTATCAAAGTTTTGGTTTGGGCTTTTTCGAGTATTTTCAGCTTGCCGAAGATTTGGGCGCCGAGCCGCTTCCGATCCTTAACTGCGGAATGGCCTGCCAGTACAACACCGGCGAGCTGGTACCGCTGGACGAAATGGAACCCTATATCTCGGACGCGCTCGATTTGATTGAGTTTGCCAACGGCAGTACGGATACCAAATGGGGAAAACTTCGGGCAGAGATGGGTCACCCGGAGCCCTTCAATTTAAAATTTATCGGAATCGGAAACGAACAGTGGGGAGACCAGTACCTGGAACGCTACGACATGATTGCGAAAGAAGTACACGCTAAGTATCCTGAAATTCAACTGGTTTCCGGTTCAGGGCCGTCATCGGACGGCGAGCGCTTTGAGCATTTATGGAAGGCTCTGAAAACCAAGACTGCTAACCTGGTTGACGAGCATTATTACAAAGACCCGGACTGGTTTTTCAATAATGCGCAACGTTACGATAGTTACGAACGCGGTGGTTTAAAGGTATTTGCAGGCGAATATGCCAGCCATATCAAAAACGACAATACCAACGATGCCACATCGAGCAACTGCTGGCTGGCTGCGCTTTCTGAAGCCGCTTTTATGACTGGGTTGGAACGCAATGCAGATGTGGTTCACATGGCTTCGTATGCCCCGTTGTTCGCCCATGTTGAGGCCTGGCAGTGGCGCCCCGACCTGATTTGGTTCGACAACCTGAACTCGGTGGCTACGCCAAACTACTATGTGCAGCAACTGTATTCGACCCATCGCGGCGACCATGTTGTACCGGTTTTGGCAGCCAATAAGGCATTGGCAGGACAGGATAGTTTATATGCCAGCGCATCTGCTGATAAAACTGCAAAAAAGGTATGGCTGAAGTTGGTGAACGCGGCAAACACGGAAAAACCGGTGCAGATTAATTTGAAGGGCGGGAAACCAGCGTCGAAAGAAGTTGCCTTGACCGAATTATATCAGACTGATTTAAAGGCCTATAATTCGTTAGATAAACCCGATGTGATTGTACCCCAAAACAGTAAAGCAACGCTGAAAAGCAATATGCTGAACCTGACCGTGAAACCACAATCGGTTGTACTGGTTGAAGTTTCGATGAAATAGAAACGAAAAAAGGAGCTGTCCGGAAGTCAATTTTCACCACAAAGAACCTATAGCTTACGGACAGCCCTTTTGTACTTTAGCGGAGTTGTGCCCCTAGTTCTTTTTCAAAAGCACCGATCAGCTTCTCCATTATCTTTTCAATCTGTTTGTCGTTGAGGGTTTTCTCGTCATCGCGCAAAATGAAGCTTACAGCATACGATTTTTTGCCGTCGGGAACACCTTTTCCTTCGTAAACATCAAACAAATCGACGTGGCGGAGCAGTTTTCGTTCCATCCTATAGGCCAGTTCGCTGATTTGCCCAAAACGCACCGACTTGTCAATCAATAAAGCCAGGTCGCGGCGGACTTCGGGGTATTTAGGCAGTTCCGAAAACAGTGTTTTGCTGCTCCTGTGTTCGACCAGCAAATTATCAAAGTTGAAATCGGCGTAATAAACTGGGTTTTCAATATCAAACTCTTTCAATAACTTGCGTGAAACAAGTCCCAGTTCAACAATTTCTCTGTTGTTTTGACCGGAATAAACCAAACCCTCTGCAATTAAATCGTTGCCGAAGTCTTCGGCTTTCAAACGCTCCATTCTTATACCGAACTTCAACAGCAGGTTTTCCACGTATGCCTTCAACTGAAAGAATGAACTGCCATTTTGCGGCACTG
>JBKEAN010000024.1:0-11662 GCA_047972415.1 Mangrovibacterium sp. | reverse complement strand
CTTGCATCAAATTCAAAAACTTGATTAAATTCAGGGATCAAAGATGCTCCCCGGCGAATGGGTTCCTGTATTGTCTGGCCTGTGCCGGGTGGAAGCACTAGTGGGCAAGTGAAATAACTTACAAACCAAGTTTTTTATGGATCAATCAATAGTTAGTCTGGAAAGCATCTTAAAATCGTGGGAACATTCCGTTTTAGTCAACCTTCCGAAGTTAGTCCTGGCGATTGTTGTATTACTCGTGTTTATTTTCATTGCGGGCTTGGTCAAGCGGATTAGTTTTTCGTTTTACAAGCGCACGGTTAAAGTTCATCCCGAGATTGCAAGCATCATTTCATCGCTTATTTATTTCTTTTTGTTGTTTTCGGGTGTTTTTTTGGCGTTGGAAATTGCAGGGCTCGAAAAAGTACTCACCCACATTTTGGCCGGTGCCGGTATTGTTGGTATTGTTGCCGGATTTGCATTTAAGGACATTGCTTCGAATATTTTTGCCGGGTTATTGTTGAAAATGCGGAGCCCTTACCGAAAAGGAGATTGGGTTGAAATTGACGGCAAGTACGGCGTTGTACTGGAGGTGAGTTGGGTGACCACCATGATAAAAACCATTTCGGGACAAGAAGTTTTTGTGCCAAACCAGATTATTTACAGCGGTACATTTACCAACTATTCAACCTGGGGGAAACGACGGATTATACTCGAAACAGGTGTGTCGTACGGCGACGACCTGGAGCTTGTAAAACAGGTTGCGCTCGACGAGGTATCGAAAGTTAACGGTATTTTACCCGACGAAGGTGTTGATTTGTACTTCACCGATATTGGTGGCTCGTCGTACAACTTTGTACTGCGCTTTTGGATGAAGGTTGAAACCGACGACGACTTCTGCAAAGGAATGAGCGAGGTAATTATGCGTATCAAAAAGCGGTTTGAACAGGAAAACATCTCCATTCCGTATCCGGTTAGCACAATGGACTATGGTGTGAAAGGCGGGGTCAACTTGTTCGACCGCGAGATACAGGTACGCAGGCAGGACCCGAGGCAAATGGCAACCAATAACCCTTAAACCGGCTACACCATGAATCAACGTATCTTTAAAACCCCTTTCTCTGCCGTGTACCCACTCTACATTCAGAAAGTTGAACGAAAAGGGCGTACCAAAACCGAAGTTGATACCATTATTTATTGGCTAACTGGTTACAACGAGCAAACATTGCAACATCAGATCGATTCGAACGCCGATTTTGAACGCTTTTTCGCACAAGCGCCGGCTTTAAACCCGAATGTATCGAAAATTACCGGTGTAATCTGTGGCTACCGGGTTGAAGACATCGAAGACGGGCTGATGCAGAAAATCCGCTACCTCGATAAACTGGTGGATGAGCTGGCCAAAGGAAAAACCCTCGAAAAAATACTGCGAAAGTAAGCATAGCCGCAATTGTACCTACTGCCGGCAGTTTGTTGCCAAAATAAACCCTTTACCGGCATACCTGGAAACACATCACAACAGCTTTTACCGCAACTTGGCACCAAAAATCGGTGGCCGTGCCTGCAAATCTGGCAAACCCATTGGTTCGTCGGCCCACCGACACGAAGGTGTCATTCTTTTGCCGAGGTCTGTTGCTACTGTTGCAAAAGCTACAATTGAATAAGCCCCAAACGAGTACCTTAATGCGACAAGCTTGTTGTATCTCGTCAATTTGGGTTGAAGTAAACGCAAAAGAATACCAAAACAACGATAAGGAACGGCAGATTGACGACAAGGAACGGCAGATTGACGACAAGGAATGGCAGATTGACGACAAGGAACGACAGATTGACGATAATAAGAGAAAGAATGTCGGTAAGGAACCGCATTTCAGCCTCGATAACCCCTATTTTTACCGTAATAAAACAAGCTTCAACCTAAAGGAACACGATTTTGCTATTATCCAGACGGATTTAGGCCCCGATAACTGGCATTTTCGTGCAAAAAAAAGCATAAAGCGTTGCAAAAAAGCTAATATTACAGTTCAAATTCAACCCAAGCATAACAAACAAACCTACTACAATGAAACTAGTTAGCGCAACACTGCTTCTGGCACTCTCATGGAGCAGCATGGCACAAAAAAACGCCAGCTTTTTCCCCGAAAACCAACTAACTACCGTTGGTGCATACTATTATCCCGAACATTGGGACGAAAGCCAGTGGGAACGCGACCTGAAGAAGATGGCCGACATGGGTTTCGAGTATACCCACTTTGCCGAGTTTGCCTGGGCCCAGTTGGAGCCCGAAGAGGGCCGTTACGACTTTGCCTGGCTCGATCGGGCCGTGGCACTCGCCGATAAATACAAGCTCAAGGTAATTATGTGCACATCAACCGCTACACCACCTGTATGGCTGGTGCGCAAACACCCCGAGGTGCTGAAAACCCGCGAAAACGGCACGCAGATGGACCACGGCTCGCGTCAGCACGCCTCGTTCTCGAGCGAAGTGTACAAGCACTACTCCATGAAGATGATTGCCGAACTGGCCAAACATTACGGCAACGATGCCCGCATTATTGGCTGGCAGTTGGATAATGAACCAGCTTCGAACGTAGATTTTGGTAACGACGCGCAAAAACGCTTCCGCGATTGGCTAATGGCGAAGTACCAAACGATTGGCGCCCTTAACAATGCCTGGGGAACCAACTTTTGGAGCGGAACCTACACCAGCTTCGACCAAATAAACATCCCGCTGGTTAGCCAGTGGGGAATGAACTTGTACCAACGGCTGGACTTCGGTCGTTTTTGCGATTCAGAAACCGCCAGCTTCCTGGACGAGCAGGCAGCGCTAATCCGGCAATATGCCAGCCCGCAACAGTGGGTTACCACCAATTATATTCCGTATTACGACGCCCGTTACATTGGGGCCAGCACTAAACTCGACTTTATTAGCTATACCCGCTACATGGTTTACGGCGAGTTTCAGGGAATTGGCCCCAAAGGCTACCGCGTGGGCGAATACTCGCGCATTGCAATGGCCAACGACTATTTTAGGCCACTTTCGCCCTTATATGGCGTTATGGAGCTGCAACCCGGCCAGGTAAACTGGGGAAGTATCAACTCGCAGCCGCTGCCGGGGGCTGTGCGGCTATGGTTGTGGCATGTATTTGCCGGAGGCAGCAAGTTTACCTGTACCTACCGCTTTCGCGCGCCAATTTACGGCTACGAACAGTACCATGCCGGCATTATTGGCACCGATGGACTAACGCCGACCCCGGGTGGGCTGGAGTTTGAAACGTTTATCGACGAAATTGGGCTACTGCGCAAAAACTTCAACAGCAACAGCCCGCTTCCGGCCAATTACCTGAAGCGGAAGGCTGCAATTTTGTACAACCCCGATAATACGGTTGCCATTAACCAAAACAAGCAAACAAACCAATGGGATACCGAAGCCCATGTATTGAAATATTATAAAGCGCTAAAAGGATTTGGTGCACCGGTCGATTTTATCCGCGATACGATGGATTTTTCCCACTATCCGCTTATTATTGCCCCGGCTTACCAGCAAATGAGCCGCAAACTTATCGATAAGCTCAGGGTTTATACACAAAATGGCGGCAATTTAGTACTGTCGTGCCGCAGTGGGCACCAGGACGAGCAGGGACACCTGTGGGAAGATAAACATGCCGGGCCAATCTGGCCGCTCATCGGTGCCGAGGTCGAGTTTTACGACTTACTTCGGCCTAATGCTCCCGATACGGTGCTGATGCAAACCGATAAGTTTGCCTGGACCAGCTGGGGCGACGTGCTGAAACCCCTTACCGGCACCGAAAGCTGGGCTTCGTACACCGGCGACTTTTATGCCGGCAAACCAGCTGTTACATTTCACCAATTGGGCAAAGGAACCGTAACTTACGTTGGCCCCGACAGCAATAACGGCGATTTAGAGCAGGCCGTGCTTGCAAAACTTTACCAGCGGCTGCAAATTCAGGTCGAAAACTATCCGAAAGGCGTTATTGTGGAGTACCGCGATGGTTTTGGTATTGCACTCAACTATTCGGATAAGCCTTATGAGCTGAAACTTCCGGACAAGGCCCGGGTTTTGGTGGGTAAAGCCAGCATTCCAACAGCCGGGGTCTTGGTTTGGACGTTGAAATAACTGACTGATACCTTATTGAATACAATAGCCCGCTTTTCGCTGCTTGTGCAAGGCGGGCTACCGCATAGTTTTTTGCAAAAACAACAAATTACCATTAAAAACCTCATGATTAACTCCAGTTCGAGCTTTACCGATTCTAAAAAACACTTTTTAATACTCGATGCACTGCGTGGCGTGGCCGCTTTGGTGGTTGTTTTGTTTCATGTGCTGGAATACTTCGCCGGTGGCGACCATGTGAAGCAAATCATCAATCATGGGTACCTGGCGGTCGATTTCTTTTTTATGTTGTCGGGCTACGTAATGGCCCACGCTTACGACGACCGCTGGGACCGCATGTCCTTGACCGATTTCTTTAAACGGCGCATCATCAGGCTTCAACCCATGATTGTTGTGGGAATGATTATTGGTGCCCTGCTTTTTTATCTGGGCGAGTCGTCGGTTTTTCCCAAAGTTGCCGAAACCCCCTTGTGGTCGGTGTTGTTGCTTCTGCTAATTGGCTGCACCCTCATTCCAGTGCCTCCATCGATGGACATACGAGGCTGGGATGAAATGCATCCGCTCGACGGACCGGCCTGGTCGCTGTTTTTCGAGTACATTGCCAATATTTTACACGCGTTGGTCTTACGGAAGCTCTCCAAACTGGTATTGGGCATATTGGTTGCCCTGGCCGGAGCTGCATTAATACACCTGGCCGTTACCAGCCCGCAGGGCGATGTAATTGGTGGCTGGTCGGTAACGCCCGAGCAACTTCGCATTGGTTTTACCCGGCTTTTGTTCCCCTACATGGCTGGTATGTTGCTCCGGCGCAGCATCCGGGTGCTGAAAACCCGCAGTACCTTCGTTATTACCAGTCTTTTGCTCGTTTTTGTGCTGAGTTTTCCACGGATTGGCGGCTACGACCATGTTTGGGCCAACGGTTTGTACGATTCGCTTGTGATTATCCTTATTTTCCCGATAATTATCTATCTGGGGGCAATTGGCGAGGTAAAACGTAAGGCAACTCAAAAGCTATGCACGTTCCTGGGCGATATTTCGTACCCGATATACATTATTCATTACCCGTTTATTTACGCACTTTACGCCTGGTTTTCCAATAACAACATTTCGTTTGCAACAGGCGCTTGGGCGGGGATAGGGCTAACAATCGGGATGGTTATCCTTTCGTATGTTTTGTTGAAGTGGTACGACGAGCCTGTGCGGACGTATTTGGCCCGGCGTTTTATGAATACGAAGAAACATTAAGCGAACAGCCCCCTCCGGGGCGCATGTTTTCGGTATTTCGGCTTTCTATTTAGCCTGAAAACGTATTTTTGCGTTAAAATTGTTTCTTATGAAGGACAGAGTACCTGCTCACGAGCTGCAAACCCGCCTGCAAACATTCAGCCGCCTGATGGATGAGCAGAATCCGGATTGGCAAATGGCGATGATTTTCAATAAAATTAACCTGTTGTACTTCACCGGTACCATGTCGGAAGGGATGCTGGTTGTTGAGCGCGAAAAAGAAGCCGTTTATTGGGTGCGCCGCAGTTACGAGCGGGCTTTAAGCGAGTCGGAGTTTGCCAATATTCGCCCCATGAGCAGCTACCGCGATGCTGCGGCTGCTTACCCCGCAGTTCCGCCCGTGGTTTACCTCGAAACCGAGTTTGTGCCCTTGGCTATGATGCAACGGGTTCAGAAGTACTTTCCTTTTGGCTCGTTCAAAGCCCTCGACTTTCAATTGTCGATGACCCGGGCTGTAAAAAGCGCCTGGGAATTGCATTTTATGGAAGAAGCCGGAAAAATTCACCAGCGCGTGCTTGAAGAGCGGGTTCCGCTTATGTTACGCGAAGGGATGACCGAGGCCGACTTGGCTGCCGAACTGTACGCCACTATGGTCAAAGAAGGCCATCAGGGGACAGCCCGTTTTGCCATGTTCGATACCGAAATTGCAGTGGCGCAGCTTGGTTTTGGCGATAGCTCGCTGGTACCGACCAATTTCGACGGTCCGGGCGGCGCCCGGGGGCTAAATGCTGCTGTTCCGAGCCTGGGTAGCCGCGATCGGCGGTTAAAGAAAGGCGATTTGGTATTTATTGACTTGGGCTGCGGTGTAAACGGCTATCACTCCGATAAAACGCATACGTACATGTTTGGTGAAGCATTGCCGCCCCAAGTGCAGGCTATTCACCGGCAATGTGTCGATATTCAGAACCGGGTGGCCGAAATGTTGGTGCCCGGTAACACGCCCGAGTTCATTTACGAAACAATTATGGCCAGTTTGGAGCCCGTCTTCCTGAAAAACTTCATGGGCTTTGGCAACCGGCAGGTAAAGTTTCTGGGGCACGGCATTGGCTTAACCATCGACGAGTTGCCTGTGCTGGCCAGTGGTTTTAAAATGCCACTGCAAGAGAATATGGTTTTTGCAGTGGAACCCAAGAAGGGTATTGGCGGTATCGGCATGGTTGGCATCGAAAATACCTTTGTTGTGAGCCCAAAAGGTGGCCGCTGCATTAGCGGCACCAATACCGGTCTAATTCTGGTGGAGTAGAACTTAGATTATAGGCCCCAGATAACAGAATTAAACACAACGTAGCGGCGAAAAAGCGCCAAACGAAATAAAAGCACAAAATTCAACGAAGAATTCGGTGCTACCTCTGTGTTCTCCCGTTACCAGAACAAGTTTTGCTGTTAATTTTTTCACCACGAGAGACGAAGTTAAATTGTTCGGTGTTGAACAGCCCCCTCGGAGGAGACGGAGGGGGCTGTTTTTTTATTTATTTATTCAGTTCCTCGGCAGCTAGTATAAACGGGCCTACGCCTTTGGTGTCGTTTTTATTGATTTTTTCGGTGGTGTAGTACTCGTAGCTTCCATCTCGGTAAGGGTTCCCGCCCAGTCCACAACTTCCGCAAATATTGATCATGGAAGGTAGTCCGTCCTCGTCGGTTATCAGAAATGTGGCGGTCATGTCGTCAAAGGCTTGCGAAGCAATCTCCATGTAACCCGGAACCAGATAGCCCATACGTGCACCTTTGGCAAAGGCATAAATGTACATGGCTGTTCCCGAGCCTTCCAGGTAGTTGCCCTCCCGCTTGCCTTGGTCGAGTACCTGGTACCAGCATCCCGATTCCGGGTCGCGGACTTTGAGCAGTGCATCGCAGCTTTCCTGCAAAATGCGGATTAGTTCGGGGCGGTCTTTATGGTCTTCGGGCAAATAGTCGAGCACATCAACAATAGCCATCACGTACCAGCCCATAGCACGGCTCCAAAAGTGTGGCGACAGGCCAGTTTCGGGGTTCGCCCATTTCTGTTGCTTGCTTTCGTCCCAGGCATGGTAAAGCAAACCTGTTTTTGGGTCGCGCAGTTTTTCGTGCGCCAGTATAATCTCGTGCGTGGCCACATCAAACCACTGCGGGGCGTTAAAATCTTTGGCGTACTGTGCCAGAAAGGGCATCCCCATGTACACGCCGTCGAGCCATATCTGCGAGGGGTAAATTTTTTTGTGCCAGTAACCGCCGCTTTCGGTTTTCGGGTGGTTTTCCATTTGGCGCACAAACTGGCCGATTGCTTTTTTATATTTCGCGTTGCTAGTGCGTTCCCATAAAATCAGTAAGTTACGCGCTGGGTTAATATAGTCGATGTTGAATTTGGTGGAGTCGTAGCGGGCAACATGGCCGCTGTTGTCAACCATCGCATCCATATCGGATTGCATATAATCCGAATATTTTTTGTCGACACTGCCCAGCCGGTCAATAGACATTCCAAGCAGGGCAACATCGTACGACCAAGCGCGGCGGGTACGCCCATTGTAAAAGCCGAGGCTGTCGGAGCGGGTCATCACCGCGTCGGCCATGCGGATGCTCCATTTGTCAGCTTGTTCAGGTTCCTGATTTGTTTTTTTGTTTCCCGACTGGCACGAAAAGCCCGTAATGAGTAGTAATAAAATAAGGTACTTCATGGATGAAAATTGTTTTAGTGGTAGTGAGTTATTTATTTTGTTGATACAAAGCCTTCTTCGATATTGAAACAAGCGGCTTGTGCTGCTGGCACGAACGCGTTGGCAAAATCGTTTTGAAAAATACAACAATCTCGGTGAAATCGTTTACATTTAATTCGGATTTTGTTATTTTCGACATCAATCTAAATTCAACCTCAAATTAAAAAAGCGATATGGCAAGTATGAACGAAGTTGCTAAACGAGCTGGAGTTTCGATAGCAACCGTTTCGAGGGTTTTAAACAACAGCGAAAGTGTGAACGAAGAAACCCGGATGAAAATCCTGAAAGCGATTAAAGAGTTGAAGTACCAGCCCAGCCGTGTTGCCAAGCGATTGCGCTCGAAAAGTGGCGCCGGAAATTTGCTTGGCGTGCTGATTCCCGATATTCAAAACCCGTTTTATGTTGACGTCCTGCGAGGGATCGAAGATGTTGCTTACGAGAATAATTACGTGATTATTATGTGCAACTTCAATCAGGACGAGAAAAAAGAGGCGATGTACCTCGATATTTTGGAGTCGGAAGCAATTGATGGTTTAATTGCCGCGCCTGCCCACGAAGATGACCAGCGCATTAAAAAAATACTGCGAAACGGCTTGCCGCTTGTTTGTGTTGACCGGAGTTTGAAGGGCGTTGATACCGATATTGTGTGGGTAAATAACGAGGAGAGTGCGTTTCACGCGGTTAGCTTTTTAATTGAACGGGGCTACAAACGCATTGCCCACATTGGCGGGTTAACCACCATTCCGTCGAGCCGGCTGAGGGATGCCGGTTATCGGCGGGCGCTGCTTGCAGGTGGCTTGCCTGTTGACGAAAATCTGGTCGTTCACGGTGACTCCAGTTACGCCTCCGGAATCCGTTTTATGGAGCAATTGCTGAATTTGCCCTCCAAACCGGATGCCGTGTTCACCGGTAATAACCTGATTACTTTAGGTGCATTGGAGGTCATCAACAACCGGAAACTTCGTATCCCGCAGGATATTGCCATTTTGGGCTTCGACGACATGAACTGGTCAAATGCCTTGAACCCACCCCTTACAGCGGTGAGGCAGCCCGCTTACGAAATTGGGAAACGGGCAGGCGAGTTGCTTATTCAACGAATTCGCGATCCGAAACGGCCTCCGGTATACATGACACTGAATTCCGAGTTGAAAGTGCGCGGTTCCTGCTGATTGATTACGTTTTCAGGTTGTAAAATCTTAGTTGATAGCAATCATTTTACATGTTTTGTTTGGTGGATGTAAACGTTTACACTATCTTCGGCTACTGTTTTGGGCTGGATAATACGATGGTTTTAAAATAGAAAGTTGTGTTTCTGGCTTGTTTTACAATGATTAATGTAACAGAACCGTGTTCATGAAGTTGATTCAATTAAATAATCCCCGTCAGTTGGTCATAGGCGAAGGTAGCCTGGAGCGCTTCTTCAACGATTTCAAATCGAAGTCATTCCGTCAGCTTTATATTTTAAGTATTCCAGCTGTTCGTTCACTGTACCAAAAATACATCGACGATTTGGTTGATAACGGTATTTCAGTCCGGGTAAACGAGCAAATAACCGCAGAGCCGAGTTTTATAGAGGTTGAAGCCATCCTGGCTGAAGCCTGCGCTTTTGGTGCCGATGCGGTGGTGGGAATTGGCGGCGGTAGCGTGCTTGATGCAGCCAAGTTTGTGGCCGCCCAAATTGGTAACGACCAAACAAGCGCCGAAGTTATTGGTATTGGTAACCTGAAGGGACGCAACGTTTGGATGGCCTGTTTGCCAACCACAGCCGGAACCGGGAGCGAAGTTTCGCCCAATGCGATTTTCCTGGATACCGTTGATCATGAAAAGAAAGGTGTCATCAGCCCATACCTGGTACCCGATGCTGCCTACATCGATCCTTTGCTTACGGTTGGTGTTCCGCCCACGGTAACGGCTTTTACAGGCATCGATGCATTCACGCATTGCCTCGAAGCATTTATCAACCGCTTTGCACACCCGCTAACCGACCGCCTGGCACTCGACGGCATGCAGCTTATTTTTAAAAATCTGAAAAAAGCATACGATAACGGCAACGATTTGGAAGCCCGTGCCGCAGTCGCGCTCGGAAGCGTTTACGGGGGCATGTGCCTCGGACCGGTCAATACGGCTGCAGTTCACGCGCTGGCCTACCCGCTGGGGAGTAAATACAAAGTTGCCCACGGCCTGTCCAATGCGGTGATGTTGCCTTATGTGCTCGAATTTAACTTACCCGCTGCAACCGAACGCTTTGCATTGCTGGCAATGAATCTCGGAATTGAAGCGAACGGAGGGAACGAAGAATTGGCCGCCGCCGCCATCGTTGCTGTTCGTAATTGGATTGAATCAATGGGCATTTCGCTTCGGCTTTCAACCCTGAATATTCCGGAGAATAGCTTGGAAGAGATTGCAGCATCGGCACTGAAGGTGCAGCGTTTGTTGCGCAACAACGTGCGCGAGGTCGGCTTTGATGATGCTTTGGCTATTTATAAAAAGGCGTACTAACCCCAAAGAAAATTTGATTCTAAAAAAAAGATGAAAAAAAATAACCCATATAAAGGGGTCGTCGTTCCGATGATTTCGCCTTTAAATACCGATTTTTCTGTTGATAAAGGAGCAGTAAAACGGATTGTGGCGAATTTTCTGAAACACAATGTGGCACCCTTTATTGCCGGAACCACTGGCGAAGCAGCGTCGCTCAGCTTTGAGCAGAAAAAGGATTTGGTTAAAACGACGGTTGAGGAGGCGAAAGGAAAAGCCGTGGTTTATGCTGGCATTTCGTCGAATGCGCTACCCGAAACCATGGAAATGGCCAGGTGTTTTGCCGATTTGGGCGCCGATGTGCTGGTTGCCAACCTGCCTTCGTATTACCCGATAACCGACTCGCAGGCAGCGCGCTACTGCGAGCAACTGGCCGATGCCAGTCCAGTGCCGCTTATTTTTTACAACATTACCGCGACGACCGGCTATTCTATCCCGCTTGATTTGATGGAAAAACTGAGTTATCACCCCAATGTGGCCGGTTTGAAAGATTCGGAGCGGGATAAAGAGCGCCTGGACAAGGCATTGGAGCTGTGGCGCGACCGCGACGACTTTGTTCACCTTATTGGCTGGGCAGCCAAATCGGGCTATGCCCTGAAAAACGGTTCGGATGGCATTGTTCCCAGCACCGGAAACTTTGTGCCGGAGCTGTATGCTGCTTTGTATTCAGAGGCTCTGAAAGGAAACTGGACCGAAGTAGAACGCTTGCAGGAACAAACGAACCGGTTGTCGGCTTTGTATCAAAAGGATCGGACGTTGGGCGAGTCGCTTGCAGCTCTGAAAGTGGTCATGAAACAGCGGGGTTTGTGTGATAGTCAGGTTATGCCACCCGTTTACCGCATGAAAACGGACGTTGAAACCACCTATGCAGCAGAAGTCAACGTTTTTTTAAACTCAATGAATTTGTAAAATGAAAGACGGAAAAATCATACTCGCGGTTACTATGGGCGACCCCGCAGGCATTGGCCCCGAGATCGCTGCCAAAACATTTGCCAACGCGAAGGTTTTCAATAAATGCAGTCCGCTGTTGGTGGGCAAT
>JBKEAN010000274.1:0-5132 GCA_047972415.1 Mangrovibacterium sp. | reverse complement strand
CTTTTGGGGAACATCCGAAAACGCGGTTAAAATCCAAGTTTACGCTGCAATTATCTCGTACTGCTTAGTGTCGATTGTTGGTCATGACCTCAAAATCGACCGTTCGACCTACGAAATATTACAGGTACTGGGAATATCCCTGCTCGACAAAACACCTGTAAAAGAGCTGTTTGCAAATATAGATTACAATAATGTCAAAGAACTGAATTATAAACAACTGTCACTCAGCTTAATCTAAGTGGACAGTAGTGTGTTGGAAACCAAAATGACGGCGCACCTGACATCAATTTTTGGGTTTCAACTGATTTGATTAAGTGGGAGAAGTACAGTACTTATACACCGGAACTGAAAAGTACGCCAGATTATTCTTATGCATTGCAACGGATCGGTGCTCCTAAATTGTACTACGACACTGACTCCAAACAATATCTTTTGACCTGGCACACCCCTCATAAAGAAGGTGGTGAAACGTACTGGGCCAGTCAACGCACCCTGTATGTTTTATCCGATGACCTGAAAACATTCACCGATCACCCGACACGTTTGTTTGATTGGGACATGGGAACAATTGATGTTTTCATCCGCAAAATAGGAGAGAGCTACTATGCAATTCTCAAAGATGAAACCTACCCGACACTTTACTGGACGACCGGAAAAACAATTCGCATAGCTAAAGCGCCGTCGTTACTGGGGCCTTACTCCGAACCTGGGCCATCAATCAGCCCGAATTTTCGCGAGGCACCTATGCTCATTCCTTCTCCGGATGGGAAAATATGGTACATGTACTACGAGCAGTACCCAGGAGTTTCCTACGGGCTTTCCATTGCAGATAATATGAATGGCCCTTGGTTCCAGGCTTCGGGCTACACGTTCTTCAGTGACTGGGATAAGTACAGTTTTCCGGCGAAAGTGCGACACGGCTGCATGATTACGATTAGCAGAGAGGAATACGATAATTTGGTTGACCGTTTTGGGATAACAAAATAGTTATTCTCTAAATTAAGTTGAAGTTGTATTTCTGGATAATTGCATGTTGTATGAATAATTTTTTGTTTAGTCACACCTTCTCTTATTCGAAACAAAACATGAAATCTATAAAAGTTTGTTTTATAATGCTAATTTCTGCAATGTCGGTATTTGCTCAACAAATGTCCGTTGATTCCATTCATTGGCAGCAGCAGATATTAGTCCAGAACCAGCCTGTTTTTATCGATCCTGGTGGTGTGTCGGAGGCCGGCGGCACAAATATGCGGTGTCATGGATTTTACGGGTCGCAGTATCCGCGGTTGATAAAGTTGAAAAATGGCAGCTGGTTGGCAGGATACACCATTTCGAGAAACAACGGCTACAAGAATGATCAGAAAGATGGTTTGGAGTTGGAGTTTTCAATTAGCGACGACGATTGCCAAACCTGGAAGCCCATAAGTATTATTTCTGATCCCGGAAGGGATTTAGACAATGCTCAAATGATTGAACTTTCTGACGGATCAATACTGCTGACATGCAGATCGGTACGTTGGCAGGAATCCTACATTTTACCCGTGTACAAAAGTACAGATAAGGGACAAACATGGGAGAAACTAAGCATCATTGATGAAACGCATGGGAAGCCGGGTGAACTGGGGAATCCGGATAAAGGGATGTACGAGCCTCATTTTTATTTCCTCGATGACGGGCGTCTTGCAGTCATGTACGCCAATGAAACGCATGTAGTTGAAAATCCGTCGTACAGCCAAATTATTTCAGAAAAAATTTCACATGATCTGGGTAAAACTTGGGGCGAGGAGATTTGGACTGTTTACACTCTGGGAGAGCCTGCATCGAGACCGGGAATGCCGGTATGGACGAAAATGAAGAACGGAAAGTATATGGCCGTTTTTGAAGTGTGCGGACCGCAAAAGTGCAATATCTATTTTAAAATAAGCGATAATGGAATTGATTGGCCTTCCGGTATCGGGCAGCAAATCCCCGATCAGCTGGGGGGACCATATATACTTTCGTTGGAGAGCGGCTTGTTGGTGGTTACGTCCAATTCGAACCAAATTTCGGTAAGCACCGATTATGGCAATAGCTGGAAGACGATTAATAGCGCGTGGCCAAATACTCTTTGGGCTTCACTTTACGAAATCCAGGAGAACATTATTGGAGCAGTGAATTCGCTCCGGCGCGAGGGAGGTGGTAATAACATTCAGATTCGGCTGGGAGAAGTCAAGTAAGTACGAATAATATGTAGCGCATGAAATTGACCGCGCTTAACTTAAATCACTCGGCGAAAACTGCCGGGAAAATAGAGACCTGATATGAAACAAAATAGAATCGTAATGTTAAGTTTTCTTCTGGTTGCAGCCATTGGACTAACGGCGTGCAATAAAGAAGATAACTCAAAAGAACAAAAAGAAGTTCCGGAGATTACTCAGAATATTGACGGCATTCGCATAGCATGGGACTTTAGTTCCAGGGTGAAAATCGCACCGTCTTTAAATCAACCTGATGGATATTACGGCTACTCCCGAATGAAGCAGTTATATGATGGACGTTTGGCTTGTGTATATGAAACTACTCCGGGAAGAAGAAACGTGGAGTTGGTATTTAGTAACGACTTAGGAGAAACATGGAGTAATCCGCAAACTATATTCCAGACAGAGAATAATATTGATATGGCGGTGCCTGATTTGATTGAGTTAAGTGATCATTCGATACTTATTGCATGCAATCCTCGTCCGAATGAACCTTATACAAATGAACGAAAATTTGCTATAAAAATAAGAAAGAGTACTGATGGAGGTGCAAATTGGGACGATGAACGATTAATTTATGAGGCCCAGTCGACATTTAACAACGGATGCTGGGAGCCGTCTTTTGCCCAGTTACCCAGTGGCGAGGTTCAATTGTTTTTCTCAAACGAAGGCGTTTACTCCAGTTCCGACGAACAGAATATTTCGATGTTCCGGTCGCTGGATAATGGCGACAGTTGGTCGGCCGAGCCGGTGATCGCGGGATTCAGGCAAGGGCATCGCGACGGAATGCCCGTTCCACTTGTGCTGGAAGATAAAGGCGAAATCCTGATAGCTGTAGAGGACAACAAGGTTGGTGAATTCAAGCCAACGATTTATCATGAAAAAATAGCAGACAATTGGACTGATGGATTTGTGTCTGCTACGGATTCGCGCCGCTCCTATCATCCTTTTAGCAATCCGTTGTCGGAGAGCATTTATGCTGGTGCCCCTTACTTGGCAAGGCTCGGATCCGGAGAAGTTCTGCTTTCTTATCAAACCACCTTAAACCGAAGCCGTCAGTGGGATTTGTGTGCAATGGCAGTAGAAATCGGCAACAATTCGGGAACTGAATTTCAGAATAGGAGTGTACCATTCCAAATTCCGTTAACCAAAGTGGGGTTTTGGAATTCCATTTCAGTAATTGAAGATGGGACAATTCCGGTTGCCATAACCACAACCAATGGATATGCATATAATTCATTCGAAGTGTGGATGATTAAGGGACATGTCATTCCTGAGTACACAATCCAGCAGGGAACGGCGACAGTGGACGGCCGGTTGGATGACGCTTGTTGGGATAGTGAGTGGCCCTATTTTGTGGGACATCAGCGAAATACAAATTTGGGAGCGTCCGTTTGTCGCAATCAGAGCGAACTGTTTCTCGCCTGCCAGGTGGAAAATGCAGACTTTGCTGCCGGCAGCGAATCCGAAATAGTTTTTCAGCTCGACACTGAACGAAAAGGTTACACGTTGCCTCACGAAGAAGTTTATTCGATCCATTGCCAAACCAATGGAGAAGTAAGGGTCGAAGCAGGTTCTTTTGGAAATTGGAAACAGCTCGAAGTGCCGGGCAGTTTGAAATATAAAGTAGTACATACCGGTGCAACGTATAGCATGGAGCTTTCGATCCCCTTGGATTATTTCCAAATAACGCCAACAGCCGGGCACGGCATGGGTGTCAATTTCCGATTAAAATACCGGATTCCGGGCGGAACCTTGGTCGATGAACCGATGGGCGGAAACGAACCGGACAAACCGTACACCTGGAGCCCGTTAATTTTTAATCCCTTGTGACGGATGAATACGCTTAAAAATTTCAAATCAAGAAATGATGAAATAGCTATAAGGGGAGTAGTTTATACAAACCGAAAATGAACTGACCAACGCGAAATCTGCGAAGCGAATAAATGGCTATTCCATGTGTGCGAGAGCAGGATAAAAATGGAAAATAAATTTTTTAAATTAGGCATTTAGTAAATATCGTCAAATACCAGAGGCACCGAATGTTTATAGAAAGACAAATGAGTGTATGGGTTCGACCCCGAAGGAGTCGAATGTCCTCGTCTGAAATATTTTCTATAAATATGCAAACCCTCTGGGTTTATGAAAAATTTTGTGTATCAGATAAATACCTAATTCAGTAATTCTTATATTGATGGAAAAATACATTAGCATTTTACTGCTTTTTTGTGTGTTCAGTGTGGCATGCAACAGCGAACCGGCCGAGGGAAATGAACCACAGGTGAAAACGAGCTTCACCAACCCGGTGTGGAACGGGGCAGACCCGTGGATGGTAAAACAGGGCGACGAGTACATTTATTGTTATTCGGCGAATAACAGCATTGTTCTGTCTCGTTCAAAATACATGACTAAACTAGGGGAGAAGAAGACTATTTGGACAGCCCCGACAAGCGGATGGAACAGCAATTGCGTATGGGCGCCCGAAGTTCATTTTATTGACGGGCATTGGTATGTGTATTATGCTGCTGGTGTTACGGGTCCGCCTTTTGTTCACCAGCGCGCCGGCGTATTGCGCTCCCAAACCAAGGATCCGTTTAGCGCTTATGAAGACATGGGCATGTTCTATACCGGCGACAATCCCGCTGACCCAACATCGAATATTTGGGCTATCGATATGACTGTATTTGAGAACAAAGGAAAATTGTATGCCGTTTGGTCGGGCTGGAAGCAACAGATGGATACCGATGCTACGCCCCAGCACTTGTATATACAGGAGATGGAAAACCCGTGGACTCTCAAGGGTACCCGCGTTTTATTGTCGTCGCCCGAAGAAAGCTGGGAAACCGGCGGCCCGCTTAACCTGAACGAGGGGCCACAAGCCTTGCAGCGCAACGG